>JAGMDK010000410.1 GCA_023128695.1 Phycisphaerae bacterium | reverse complement strand
CTGAAAGCTGATTGCTGAAAGCTTGTTGCATACGGCTGAACTCTTAATAATCTTTTATAAAGCACCGTATCCGGACACCGAACAATGAACAACACCGCCTCTCTCGCCGCCCGAATCGACCTGGCAACCCTCTGCCGAATGAAAGCCGAGCAGCGCAAGTTCGCCATGCTGACGGCCTACGATTATCCGACCGCCGCCCTGGCCCAGGCGGCCGGGGTGCACGCCCTGCTGATCGGCGACTCGATGGGGACCGTCCTGCTGGGGCACCCCAGCACGCGCTCGGTCCCCTTAGCGCTGATGCTCACTCTCGGCGAGGCCGTCCGGCGCGGAGCGCCACAAGTGTTCCTCGTCGGCGACATGCCCTACGAAGCAGTCGCCGGCGGCGAGCAAAACGCGGTGACGGCCGCGAAACGCTTCCGGGACGAGGCCGGCTGCGACGCGGTTAAATTTGAAGCCGCGCCCGAGGACGATCGACTGGTCGCCCGCCTCACGCAAGCCGGTATCGACACGATCGCGCACCTGGGACTGCGCCCGCAGCAGGTGACCTCACCCGACGGGTATCGGGCCCAGGCCCGCGATGCGGAATCGGTTGAGAGGCTCGTCGCCGACGCCCGCCGAATGGTCGCCGCCGGCGCGGTCATGATCCTGCTTGAGGCCGTGCCGGCGGAGGCCTCCCAGGCCGTGGTGGCGGCGGTCAGCGTGCCCGTGATCGGCTGCGGCGCCGGGCCGGCCTGCGACGGGCACGTGCTGGTGACGCAGGACCTGCTGGGCCTGGGCACTATTCGCCCGCCCCGCTTCGTGCCCGTCCTGGCCCAGATGGGACGGATTTGCGAAGACGCCCTGCGGCGTTACGTGGAGAACATCGTCAAGGGGACGTACCCGGGCCCGGAACACGTCTATCAGATGCGAGCCGCGCCCGCGGATAAGCCTTCGTGATGGCGCCGCCGGTTGCCCGATATCTCTGCCACCGACCCGGGTATGACTGCTTTTCGTGGCCTGGCGTGTGCGGTGTGCCACTGCTCTTGAGCAGTGCCCAAGCTGTTGCCGGCCAGAAAACACACTGCTCAAGCGGATGTTCACCCTGGCCTCGATTTGAAGAACATCCTCGCGTGAGCTTATGTCAAGCGTATCCTGCCACAATATGCAATGTATTAGTGGCTACACCGCCACCAAAAACAGAGCTAACATCTTACCAAACTTGACGTTGGCCCGTTCGTGATTTGCCCGTCGAGCATTTGCAGTACGCGACCGGACCGCTGGGCGACCAGGGGGTCGTGCGTAACGATGACGAGGGTGGTTTTCGCGTCGCGCTGGAGTTCGTCCAGCAGTTCGAGCAAACGCTCGCCGTTCTTCGAATCGAGCGACCCCGTCGGCTCGTCCGCCAGCAGAATACGCGGTTCATTGGCGAGCGCGCGGGCAATCGCGACCCGCTGCCGCTCGCCCACTGACAAAGTGCTCGGCAGCGCATTCTCGCGATCCGACAAGCCGACCCGCTCAAGCAGAGACCGCGCCCGCAACCGCCGTTGGCGCGGCGGCCGCCCCGTGGGCAGCATCGGAACCTGGACATTCTCCAGAGCCGTCAGGTTCGGCAGCAGGTTGTGCAGTTGGAATATCAGCCCGATTACTGAACGGCGATACTCGTCCGCTTCAGTGTTCGAGAGGTCGGTTAACGAACGGCCGGCCACCTCCAGCGTGCCCGCGCCCGGCCGGTCGATGGCGGCGATGAGGTAAAGCAACGTGGTCTTGCCGCACCCGGAGGGGCCGCAGATCGCGACGAATTCGCCGGAAGCGATCTGAAGATCCACGCCGTCCACCGCGCGGACCCGCCCGGCCTCGTAGTGCTTGACCAAGCCACGAGCAGAGATGCTTGCCGCCGCGGGTGGCGCGTCCTCACTCATAACGCAGGGCCTCCGCCGGCGAGATGCGTGCCGCTCGCCACGCCGGCAGCAATGCTCCGAGCACGCTGAGCAAAACCGCGACCGCCAATGCGAGCAGGAACGGGGGGGCGTCGAAGACGGGTTCGATGAATAGCTCGGCACTCGGCAGAATCGTCGCCAGCTTGGCCAGACCCGCCCCCAGCAGGCAGCCGACCAAGCAGGCGATCAGCCCCACGCCGGCGGCTTCGCACACGATCATGAACACGATCCGCCGGCGTGCCCAGCCGATGGCGCGCAGGACCCCGATTTCCCGCGTCCGCTCCAG
>JAGMDK010000041.1 GCA_023128695.1 Phycisphaerae bacterium | reverse complement strand
GTTGCAAACGGCTGAACTCTTACGAATACGGAGAAAACCTCTCCCGCCACGACGTCCGGGACAGAGCCCGGACGCTACACGACTTTTGTGGCGGACTGGTATCCGCCAGCGGCGAGTGTCTCACTTTGATTGAAATAAATCACTCTTAACTCGCTACTCGCTACTTTTAACTCGCTACTATTAAACACTGCCCGATGCCTGAACAGAAGCTGCTCAATCTGACGCGACTCGGCTGGGGACTGGCGATCCCGGTCGTGTTTCTGTCCGTCATCGGGCTGGCCTGCATCCACGCCACCGATCGCAGCAGCTCGCAGGCACCGGCGACCGACAGCTTCGGAGAGGTGCGGGCCGACGACGCCGGTTGGCCGGCGCGGGCCTACCGGGCCGTCGGGCCGCTCACCACCAAGCAGATTGTCTTCCTGGCGACCGGCGTCGGCCTCATGCTGCTGATGCTGAAGCCGAGCTATCAGAAAATCGGCCGCTATACTTACCCGCTCTATGGGCTGGTCATCGGGCTGTTGCTGTTGCTCGTCGTGGGGCATTTCCTGGACCGCTTCGGGCGGCCCGACCTCCCGTTCGTACCCGAGCGACGCGGCACATTCCGCTGGATCGGGCTGGGGCCGCTACAAATCCAACCCTCGGAATTCATGAAAATCGCGCTGATTCTCACACTGGCACGCTATCTGCGCTTCCGGAACTCCTATCGGCGCTGGCGCGGCCTGATCGCCCCCTTCCTGCTGACCGTCCTGCCGATGGTCCTGATTCTCTTCCAGCCGGACCTCGGTACGCTGTTGATGCTGCTGCCGGTGCTTTTTGCGATGTTGTTCGTGGCCGGGGCACGGCGGCGACATCTCCTGATCGTCATCCTCCTGGGCTGTGCGACGATGCCGCTGTTCTATTTGTACGGGATGAAGGACTATCAGCAGGCCCGCATCCAGGTGCTCTTCAAGCAGAACGTCGCAGACGAAGCGTGGCACATGGCCGAGGGCTATCAGCTCCGGCAATCCAAGATCGCACTCGGGACCGGCGGCGCGGCCGGGGAGGGCTACCGGGCGGGCATCTTCGTCCAATACGACGGCCTGCTGCCCGAGGAGCACAACGATTTCATTTACGCCATCATCGGGCATCAATGGGGTCTGATCGGGGGCGCGCTCGTGATGATCGCCTATGGCGTGATCGTGCTGGTCGGGCTCGAAGTTGCCACCGTCACCAATGATCCCTTCGGTCGCCTGCTGGCCGTCGGCGTCGTGGTGATGATTGTTGTCCAGGCGCTGCTGAACATCTGCATGACACTCGGGCTGGCCCCAATTACCGGCATGACGCTGCCCTTCGTCAGCGCCGGCGGCAGCAGCCTCTGGGCGAATTTCCTGGCCCTCGGCCTGCTGGTCAACGTTGCCCAACGCCGCCCGCTGCTCATCGCACACCCACCGTTTGAGTATCAGGATGATGAGTAGAGGGGGTTTCAGAACTGTGGGACGGACCCCCGACTCGCCCTTGTTTTTCCGACACTGATTTGGGGCAGGCAGGACCGCTTGGAGCGCGGTCCCGCCCCCGCCGGGCCGGAAACACCGTCATTGCGGCTGCAGGCGCCTCGGGCTATGCTATTCATATCTCGCCCCACTCGGGCGGCAAGCTCGCCCATCGGCAGGAGTCTTGGCGGTGCAACAAGCCCGCTATGGGGTGAAGACAGGTTAAACGATGAGTTCACCAGTGCCTGGCAAAAACACTTCGGTGGTTGAGCTTACCCATGTCTCGAACCATGGCGTGTGGCTCCTGGCGCAAGACAAGGAGTTCTTCATGTCCTACGAGGATTTCCCGTGGTTCAAGGATGTCCCGGTTGGAAAAATTCTCCACGTCACGGAACCGGCGCCTGGCCATTATTATTGGCCCGATCTGGACGTGGATTTAACGGAGGAGATCATAGAACATCCAGAGCGCTTCCCCTTGAAAGCCAGGTAACGCATGGCAAGCCCATCAAGCCGACCTTCCCGATTCCCGTGCGTCGCCGTCACGGAGCTTTCAGAATCGAGGATGCTACGGGCCGTGAGCGGTTTTATGCAGAAGGAAACAGCCTGCGTTTGCCGGCTTATGCAAGGTGTGTAATGATTGTTAGCCATCCCAAGCGAAACGAGCGAATAGCCTAATGAGTCTCAGTGCCCCGGCGCAAGCCACTCAATCTATCAACGTCCAGTACCTTCTCCTGGTGCGCCACGGCTCGCGTGACAATGCACACGATGTTCATCGGCATTTCACACATTTGGAAAACTTGGACGAACCTAAGAAGCTTCATGGCTATTCGGTCGCCGATCGTACTAAACCTGGCTGGCCACGTTCACAATCGCTCGCCGGCTGGGTGTCGGAATTCCTGCACCTATGGAACGTAAAAGTAACGCGCGTGGTCACAAGTCCTGCGCTCGACGCTCAGGAGACCGCGCATGCCTACTTGTCATCGTTCCAACCTCAAAACTTATGCCCCGATGATGTTTCGGTGGAGACCAATGCCGGTCTGCACACAAACTTCGCGGTTCACCCAACGGATCGGCTGTTGGCACGTCAGCCACTTGAATGTGTACGCATCTGCCCAAGCGCCGAGCAGGGAAAGGGGGCGGGCAAGGCACTACTGCTTTGCGGTCATCAACCGCACCTCACTTGGATAGCCAATGGATGGCTTCGGAGGAAGGACCCCGTTCCTCTAAACCTTTCAGAGGCACTGCTCATCCGACTGGCACCTTCTCCTCAAGCACTTTGGGTAGTCGGTGCTGAAGATCCAGAAGCACAGACTCGACTTAGGGACAAGATCAAGTCGAAGTTGGATATTGCCAAGTGGTTCTCTGCCTTCATCTCTTTGGTCCTCGGTTTGGTCGTTGGCGTGCCGCGAACACTTGGAGTCAACGACATCGTTAAGCATCCTACTGCCTGCTCAATCGGGTTCATGCTTATCCTTGGGTCACTCTTTCTGACGCTGATGACTCTGTTCGCCTATGACACACTTCAGATGCCCAAACTGTTTTGGATAGAGGGACCAAGGCGCATATGGAGGGAGCTTCCGCAATTCCTCAGCCGGCGTATTCCTGGATGGAGGCTTGAGCGCCCACCGACGCCAGTTCACTGGGTACTCTATTCGAACATGGTCCGGGTGTGGTTCCTGCTCTTTAGGCCCGCTGTTGGTCTTTACGTTATCGGGGTATCGTTTGTTGCGTGTAGCGTCTTCGACCCTGTCCATTGGCCACTCGTTGCCCTCGGAGGAGTCACTGCCGTAGGGCTACTCCTTCAGATTCTCGCACGGGTGAGGCTTGGCTCACAGGATTAGTGGAGCCTCGTGAACCTTGCCGTATCCGGAGAATTTGACTATGCCAGACTACCAGTACACTGGACACGAGGCCTTTGGGGATGATGTCGGCACATTCTGGCCGGCCCCGGGCGCAAGCTTCGCTTCTCTCCAACTAACCGGAAGTGATGGGGCCACAGTAAAGAGGGATCTTAAGCGTACCTCTTCGTCGATGCCTATAGTCTGGTTCGTCGACGACGAGCGCGCAAACAGGGAATGGTTCCGGGATTACCATAGAGAACACTTCGGTGTCGTTACCTTCAGCAGCCGACAACACTTTCGCAGATCGTTGAATCGTGGTTTTCCGTGCGACGCGATAGTAACGGATGTTTTCTTCCCGGCTGAACCGGTCCGCACGGATGAGCACGCACAGCAACTCTTATCTATCTATGAAAAGATGAAGAGCAGATGTGTAGACGAGCTGCCATCATTATGGTCAGAAGAGCGCTATCTGTGGAAGCTTGACGGGTTCACGGTTGCCCGGGATGCCGTACAGAGAGAGCCGCCGATCCCAGTGTTCCTTTTCTCTCGCAAAGCGACATTGTTGCTTAGTGTGGATGACTACATGGGTGAACCGCCCGCCGTTGCAAACAGCTATTGGCTGCTCGAAAAAGTCAATCCGACCGCGGATGCGGCAACCGCGAGGAGAGCCGCGGACATCCAACGAGACCGCATCATTTCCGTTGTGGGCGTTCGTAAATCACGGTGGAGGAGTTTACTGCGCTCTCTCAGCGTTGGTTCGACGGGGGTAACCGTGAATATGGAGAAGCTCGTGCAGTAGTACGGGCGGGGTGGGGTGGGTGGCACTGTCAGGCGTGCGGGTGTGCCACTGCTCTTGAGCAGTGTCTTGACTATCCGAACGGATCGTCCATCCGCAGCGGAAAGTGAATATGATAACGAGAATGGACCGCAATGGATAAGAAGACGGTTTACATCGAGACCTCGATCGTGTCGTACTTGACTGCCCGGCCTTCCAGCGATCTTCTGGCCGCTGCCTGGCAGAAGGCGACGGTTGACTGGTGGGAAACGCAGCGAAGCCGATTCGACCTCTACACGTCCGATGTTGTGCTCGAAGAGGCCGGAAGGGGCAACCCTGATGCAGTGGCACGACGCCTTGAGGCGCTGGCCGGTATCCCCTTGCTTGCGGTCACGGATGCCGTACCCGCTTTGTCCAAAGCCCTTATCCGCGAAGGAGCGCTCCCGGCCAAGGCCCTGGACGATTCCCTTCACATTGCCCTTTCCGCGGCCCACGGGGTCGATTATCTTCTTACCTGGAATTGCCGGCACCTCGACAACGCCGAGACGAAACCGATCATTCGAGGCGTTTGCCTCGCCAACGGGCATACGTGTCCCGAGATCTGCACGCCACAGGAACTGATGGGGATGTCTGAAGATGGCTGATGAAATCATCAAAGAACTCTGGGAGGTCAAAGACAGCATCGCACGGGAGCATGGATACGATGTCGATGCGCTGGTTGCCCATCTGCGGGCCAAACAAAGGCCCGAAGCTCAGCGCATTGTGGACCTGCACGCACTGAGAAAAAACGCCGAACAAGGCGCTTCAACGGACGCTCCTTCGTCGCGAGGAGACTGAAATGGGACGGATCGTCACACAAGTCAAACTGGCAAATTTCGCTGATCCCAACAGAACGCTGTCGCTGAGCGTCCTGGTCGATACCGGCGCCGCTTACATCACTTTGCCAAACGCTTGGCGAGAGAGCCTGGGCGAAGTTGAGCAACTGGCCGAGATTGAGGTGGAAATGGCGGACCAATCGGTCAAAAAGGGCGTCGTTTGTGGTCCGCTGCGCGTTAAAATTGGTGAATTCAGGCCCATTATGGCAGAAGTCGTGTTCCTGGACATGCAGCCCGATGAAGATGGCGAATACGAGCCGCTTCTGGGGTATATCGCACTTGAGCAAGCAGGCGCTGCGGTGGACATGCTTGGCCACAGGCTTGTGCACGTCAAGCGAGTTGACTTGAAATGATGGCCTTTTGCCAGGAAAGGATGGCGCCAATGACCACAACCATGACCATGACCGGTGCGCAGCACATCGAACTCGTCGACCACTACGCGGCTCATAATTATCACCCCCTCCCCGTTGTCGTCGCCCAGGCCGAGGGCGTCTGGGTCGAGGACGCCGACGGCAAGCGGTACATGGACATGCTGGCGGCCTATTCCGCGCTTAACTTCGGCCACCGGCATCCCGAGTTGATCGCCGCCGCCAAGGAGCAGCTCGACAACGTCACGCTGACCTCGCGGGCCTTCCAGAACGATCAGCTCGGACCGCTATGCCGAGAGTTGGCCGAGCTGTGCGGCATGGAAATGGTGCTGCCGATGAATACCGGGGCCGAGGGCGTCGAGACCGCCATCAAGACCGCCCGCAAGTGGGGCTATACGAAGAAGGGCGTGCCGGATGAGAAGGCCAAGATCATCTGCTGCAAGGACAATTTCCACGGCCGCACGACCACGATCGTCAGCTTCAGCACCGATCCCGTTTGCCGCGAAGGCTTCGGGCCGTTCATGCCGGGCTTCGAGATCATCGACTACGGCGACATTGACGCCCTGCGAGCCGCGATCGACGAGAACACGGTCGGTTTCCTGGTCGAGCCGATTCAGGGCGAGGCCGGCATCATCATCCCGCCCGACGGCTACCTGCGGCAGGTCCGCGAGTTGTGCAGCGAGAAAAACGTCCTCTTCATCGCCGACGAGATTCAATCCGGCCTGGGCCGTACCGGCTACACCTTCGCCTGCGAGCATGAGAACGTGCAGCCCGACATCTACATCCTCGGCAAAGCCCTCGGCGGCGGGATCATGCCGATCTCCGCGGTCATCTCCTCCCGCGAGATCCTCGGCGTCTTCCAGCCCGGCAACCACGGCAGCACCTTCGGCGGCAATCCGCTGGCGTGTGCCATTGCCCGCCGGGTGATCGAAATCCTCAAGACCGGCCAGTACCAGAACAACGCGCGGGAGCTGGGGCAATACCTTGCCGAGCAGCTTCACGCCCTCAAGACGGACAAGATCAAGGAAATCCGCGCCCGCGGCCTGTGGGTCGGGATCGAGTTCAAGCCCGCAGCCGGCGTGGCCCGCACATACTGCGAAGCCCTGCTGCAAGAGGGCCTGTTGTGCAAGGACACGCACGCCCAGACCATGCGTCTGGCCCCGCCGTTGTGCATCACGAGGGAGGAGTTAGACTGGGCCCTCGAGCGTTTGCGTAAAGTGCTGGCCTGACGCTACATTGTGTGGCACAGGCTTCCAGCCTGTGGGAACATCGGCAAGATGCCGGTGCCACACAATTGTGTGGCGCAGGCTTCCAGCCTGTGGGAACACCGGCAAGATGCCGGTGCCACACATTGGTTATGTTAGATGCTCGTAATCAACGCCTGAATGAAATACAGAGCGAGACAGGCATGGCCCGACGTGGAAAGAAACGCGAACAACGCAAGCGAGAACATACCCGGCCCCGGTCCGGCAGTCCCTACCGCCTGATCGGCTCTTCGGGGGAGCTCGTCGCATGTTACATAAATAAACACTGGGAGGAGAGCGGCCAAGCCGCCATATACGTGCTCCGGCGTGTGCCGGGGGGCGGCCACGCGCTCGCCTCGTTCCTCGTGGACCTGTGGTGTGTGGGGCTGAAAGACGCCTGGGGACGTCTCGACATGTCCTATCAAGAGTTCAACGAGTTCATCCAGGGACCGCAACCGTTCGACCATGAACTGATCAAGGTTGACCTGGAGACGGTCGCCCGGGTCGTGCGGGGCGGCATCCGCTTTGCCGAGCAGAACGGCTTCCGCCTGCCGCCGCGGTGCGACCGCTGGGTGGCCCTGCTCGGCGAAAGCGAGCCTGAAGCCGAAGTGGACCTGAGCGACTTCGGTGTCGACGGGCACCTGCGCTATATGGGAACCTACGAAGACCTGAAGCAACGGCTGATCGGCTGCCGACCGGAGGAATTCCTGGCCCGCAAGGATGTCGAGTACGTGCTTGGCGACGGCGATTTCACGCCGCTGGACGATGCCGAAGAGGTTGTTGAAGAGGTTACAGAGCGGCTGCGGGAGCGGGGTCTTGGTGCCGTCCGGCAATGGTGTTTCGCCAACGGCATAGCGCCGCATCCACGCTTGTCAGAGGCGTGGGACGTGATGATTGAGGCAATGATGCAAGTGGAGGTCTCGCCCGAAGAAGACGAGTTCAGCGACGCCACCGTCACCCCCGAGGCCGTTCAGGAGAACATGGCTGCCCTCATTTCTCTCGGCCCGGCGGAGATCGAAGATGAGCTCCTGGACGCCCTGGACCAGATACAATCGTTCATGGAGCAGTTCGAGTCGGCCGACGAGATGTGGGCTTCGCTGGGACTCGATGAGGAGTTTTTAGACGAGGAGGAGTGATAATCCGCGTGCTTCTCCCGCACCGCCGCCGCTTACGCCGCCACACTGCCCGAAGTAGCCGCCTGGGCAACTATGCTCGAATCGTGACGATGATGCTCCTCGCGGTCGGGAGCGCGTCCTGGGCCCAGACCTCGCGGCCCGTCGAATATGCCGCCCCCGTCGCGGTGTGTGAATTGCAGGATCGGCGAATCACCGAGACGTCCGGCATCGTGCCCAGTCACCGCAACCCCGGCTGCTATTACGTGCACAACGATTCCGGCGACCACCCGCGGGTGTTTCTCGTCGACCGCGCGGGACGTACGCGGCTAACAATCCGCTTGAAAAATGCGACCGCCGTGGATTTCGAGGACATCGCGCTGGCCCCGGGCAAGCGGCCGGGCACCTGCGACGTCTGCGTGGCGGACATCGGCGACAACCTCGCCCGGCGGTCCAGCGTCACCATCTACCGGTTCCCCGAGGTGCCGGCCCCAGTAGACAAGTCGGGGGTGACGACGGACCAAAGTGTGGCACGGGCTTCCAGCCTATGCTCCCACCGGCAAGATGCCGGTGCCACAGAGGTCGAGAGTGTGGCACAGGCTTCCAGCCCGTGTTCCCACCGGCAGGATGCCGGTGCCACAGAGGTTGAGCCGGTTGCCTATCATGTCCGCTACGCCGACGGTCCGGCCAACGCCGAGGCATTTTTTGTTCACCCCCGGACTGGGGACGGGTACTTTTTGACCAAACGCAAAGACGGCCGCAGCGTGGTGTACAAGCTGGCCGCCCCCTGGAACGCGAAGACGGAAACGGTGCTGCCCCGGCTGCTGACGCTCGAATTGCCGCCGGCATTTGCCCTGGCCCGCATCGTGACGGGCGCGGATATCTCCCCGGACGGGCGGCGCCTGGCGGTCCGCTGCTACGTCAACGGCTGGGAATGGCGTTTGCCCCCGGACGCCAACGACAGCGCTTTCGACCGCATTTTTCAGGCCCGGCCGGTGCAACTCACGCTGCCGCCCGAGGAGCAGGGCGAGGCCCTCTGCTATGCGGCGGACGGTCAGGCGCTCCTGACGGTGAGCGAAGGGAAGTCGCCGACGCTGTACGAACTGCCGGTCGCCGCGCCGTAGCAGTCCGCCGCAAGAGTCGTGTAGCGTCCGGGCTCTGTC
>JAGMDK010000409.1 GCA_023128695.1 Phycisphaerae bacterium | reverse complement strand
CCCGGTGATCACGCCGATCATCATGCAGAAGTTGAACCCGCGGATGCTCGAGCCGCCGAAGATGTACATGATCAGTAGGATCGTCAGGGTGGTGGCCGAGGTCATCAACGTCCGCGCGAGGGTCTGATTGATACTGGCGTTGATGATCTCCGGCGAGACCACGCCGAGCCGCCCACGGGTTTCGCGGATGCGGTCGAAGACGACGATCGTATCGTTAATCGAGTAACCAATGATCGTCAGCATGGCCGCGATGATGGTCATGTCGATCTTGAACGCGCTGAGGAGCAGCCCGCCGGCGGCGCTCGACGCCGTGACGGCGAACAAGATGCCCAGCCCGAGTAACGAGAGCGCTATCAGCACGTCGTGGATCAGCGCCACCACGCCGGCGAAGCCGTAGATGGGCCGGCCGAAGCGGATCCACACGTAGCCGATGATCATCCCCCAGGCCAGCAACAGGGCGACCAAGGCCTGCTGCGTGGACCGGGCGGCGATCTGCGGCTTGAACTGCATGACCTTCCGCAAGGTCTGCTTCTGGGACAGGGCGGTGGTGACTAGATGCTGCTCGGCCTGGGCGAAGTCGGTGTACCAGGATTCCGAGCTCGTGTCGCGGATGTCCGGGTCCACGGAGACGACGACGACGCTGTTGTACAGCGGATTACCGTTCTCATCGCTCGCGCCGGTCGGTTGAATCCCGATCACCCGCGAGTCGCGCTGCGGCTGGTCTTGGAAGTCCGGCTGGAAAATCATGTTGTTGATGCGCGCGGCAAGGGTCTCGACGCTCTGAGGAGGATCGAGGTCCTTGAAGACCAGTGCCGCTCCGCCGTAGTAGTCGGTCAATTCGACATCGACCTCCGCCGCCAACACCTCCTCGGGCACGACGCCTTTCAGAAAGCGGTCCTTGATCGGGTAAGGCCGGTTGTCTTCGCCGAACCCATCCAGGACGTATTCGATCTCGGACTGGATCTTCATGTCGTCCCCGAGGGCTTCTTTCAGGGCGTACTCGACCAGCCGCATGTTGGTGACCGTAGAGGTGACGTTCCAGACCCGTCCCGCCTGCGTCTCGTCACCCGCCGCAAGGACGGCGTTGACGCTGGCCTCGCCGAGGTTATGACCGGTATCTTTGAATCCATCGGCCAATTCCTTGATCTTGTCGGCTAGCGCCCCCTGGGTGACTTCGCCCTCGGCGTAGAGCTTGATTTGACTGCTGCCGGGCCGCGCTTCGATCTCCCTTTTCTGGAGCATGCCCGCGGCCTCCAGCGGTTCGGTCAGCATGGCTTTGAGTTGCTCGCCGTCGATGCCCGGGACTGCGACCACGAACGTGCCGATCTCATTGGCGACCGGCTCGACGGTCGGGTCCTCGAGCAGATCGGCGTTGTCGCTGATCCGGTCGCCAATCTCGGCCAGTCGTGTGTGAATATCCTTGTCGTCGAGGTTGGCCTGCTTGAGCTCGATCTCGGCCGCGATCCCGCCCAGGAACTCCACGTCGAAGACGTTTTTCGCGCCGCGCCAGACCAGGGCGGACATGCCGACTACGATCACAATGATTGAAAGGGGAATGAAGAACTTGCGCTTGGCGTACCAGTCGATCTTGGGCACGCCGATCAGCCGGGCCATTTTGATGTCTTTGATCACGTTGTACTTGAGCAGCACCCCGAAGAGGGTGCGGGTGACGAAGATCGAGGTGAAGAGGTTGAGGACGATGCCCCAGCCCAGCGTCAGGCCGAAGCCCTTCACCTCCTCGCTGCCGACATAGTAGATGATGATGCAGGTCAGCAGCGTCGTGATGTTCGAGTCGAAAATGGTGGAGAGGGCCTTGTCATAGCCGTTCTTGATGATCATCCGTAATGACGCCCCCCGCGCCCGTTCCTCCCGCATGCGCTCGTAGATCAGCACGTTGGCGTCCACCGCCATCCCGACCGCCAGGATGATGCCGGCGATGCCGTCCAGCGTGATCCGGGCTCCCAGCATGGCCAGCGCGGAACAGACCAGCAGCACGTTCATCGTCAGGGCCACGTTGGCGATCAGACCGCACCACCAGTAGTAGCACAGCATCACGAGGATGACCGCGATGGCTCCGTACAGGCCCGCCCGCACCGCGCTGTCGCGGTTCGTCTCGCCCAGGCTGGAGCCGACCGTCCGCTCGGCCAGCGGCGTGTCCTTCAGCCGCGTCGGCAGCGCGCCGCCCTGCATCGTCTGGACCAAGTAGGCCACCTTATCTTCACTGAACTCGCCGGTGATCTGGCCGCTGGTGCGGATCGCTTCCTGGATGTTGGCCGCCGAATAGGCCACGTCGTCCACCAGGATGCACAACTGTTGTTTGAGGTGGCTGCTGGTGAGCCGGTAGAACTGTTGGCCGCCGACCGCGTCGAAGGAAAACCGGACGCACCGCCGGCCGCTCTCGTCACGGCTGTCCCACGCTGTTTTCAGTTTCCACGGGCGCTCGGCCTTCTCGCCTTGCAGGAGTCCGTCGCTGGCGCGCAGGCCGGCCAGCACGTAGTACTCGTCGTCGAGCTTGTCCACGACCATATGATCGAGCTTTTCATGTTTGTAAGCCTTCAGCGCCGCCTCGGAATCCAGGTTGAAGAACTGCACCGGGTTGTCAATCTTGAACCAGCCTTTGTTCTTCCCGGCCACCCGGAAACGATGCTTCTTCAACTGCTCCCGGTACGTATCGGTCATGGTCGGGTTATCCGGCGTCGGTGGGGACAGGATGCGGAATTCGAGCTCGCCGGCCCCGCGCAGCAGGCGCTTCAGGTCCGCCGGCCCGTCGAGAAAGCGGTGCCCCTTGCGATACGCCTGGAACTGGGCGAGGACCTCCGCGATCTCGTCGTCCAGGTCCGGGTGCTCGGCCCGGATGCCCTTCAAACTGGTGACCCGCACCGGGGACTTCTCATCCAGTTCGAGAATTTCCTGGAAGCGGCGACGGTTCAGGTTGCTGTCCAGCACGTCGTCGATGGCGTCTTCAAACAGCTCCTGCGCGTCCCGGTAGGCCTCGTTCAGAGCCTCTTGCGTCACCGGTTCGGCTGTTTCCGCTTCTTCCGCCGGGGCGGTCGTCGCGGGCTCGGTGGCGGCGGGTGCGGTTGTGGCGGGCTCGGTGGTTGGTTGAGTTTCCGCCGGCTCCACCGGGCCGCGCTCCTTCGCCTCGGCGGCCGACAGCAACGCGTCGTACCGGCCGGCCGCTTTGAAAAGCGCGGCTTCGCGGTCCGCGATTCCTCGTTCAATTCCCGCCCGCTGCGAAGAGATGCGTACGATTGTCTCGACCGTCTCGAAGACCTCGTCGCCAAGCTGCTCCTTGAGTTGCTTGAGGGCCTCGTTGCGCTCTTCCCGGTCTTCCTTGCTTTGGGCGTTTTCGTAGTCCGACCGAGCGGCTTCCGCCTGGTCGCGATCCTCGGCGGACAAGCCCTCCTCGCAAGCGCGCAAGGACTCGAGCGCCGCGTCCACGTTGCGCCTGGCGAGAGCTCGCAGCGCGTCGTCACGTACCGTGCCCGGCTCACGCAGCGCCCGCTCCACCGGGCCGCGCCTGATCTCGAGCGCGTACAAATCCTCCAGGGCGTCGGCGTACACATCCCGCCGCTGCTTCGCGTCCCTTGGCGGCAGGGGCATTTGAACTTCGATGCGATTGCGCCCATGCACCCGCCAGGTCAAGTTGTAAATGCCGTTCGGATCAACACGCTTCTGCAACAGCGCCTTGACCCGCTCGGCCAGGTTGTGGGTGTCCTGGACATCGGCGGTGTCGATTTCGTAGATCAGAGAGGTTCCCCCGGCAATATCCAGACCCGGCCGAAGCCGTTGCTCCGGGGGGTACAAGAGATAAATCCCGATGACGAGCACAAGCCCGATAATGAGTAACCGTTTGTTGACGTTTTTCTCCGTCATGTCAGTTTCCTTGTATCAGTCAGTAAAGCTGCGTTGAAGGCCTAGCTGTAAATGATTAACAAGCAACATCCGAGCAGCGCCGGTACCCAGCCGGCGCGCTTCCGGTACCCCTCTGTGCACAGTCTTATCAGATTAGCGGAGGTCCCGTGCGTGAGATGCTGGTCCTGACGGCAGGATCGATCAATACGGTTGGACAAACCGGCCGGCGCGGCAGACGGGCCGGCTCGACTGGTTGCTGAAAGCGGTGCCACGCCGGGGAGTTCGCGATGGCGGGCTGGTCCGCGGGGGACGCGCCGCTGGAGGGGTTCTGCTCGCCGCAACTCACGACGCCGTCGTGCCACCCGATTGTTTTCCGGAGCGTGGCCTGATTCCAGGCCGCCGGTCGGCGCGGATCCGGCGCCGGGGTGTCAGTCAGCAGATAGGGCAGACGTTTCGGCTCCCGCTTGCCCGGGCTCTGGCCCTCGTCGTCGTGGGAGCCTTTCGCTTCGGCGACGCGTCCTTCGGCCTCGCTCGGCGGGTGGCTCAGCCACGGACACAGCTTCTGCTGTGCCCCCAGCAGCAGCAGCAAGCCAAACCCGGCCCCGACACGCAACCACTTGTCCACCTGCAAAGTCAACATTTCATCCATCTTAACAAGGCCCGCCACCTCCGCCAACAGGTCCGGACCGAAGATTCTCAGGGTGGTGCATGACAGTTTGGGCGGGGTTGGATTTGTGGCTGAATTGCCGGTGTGACCCGTTGCG
>JAGMDK010000408.1 GCA_023128695.1 Phycisphaerae bacterium | reverse complement strand
GTCAACCGGATACCCCCTTTTCCATCATTACACGTGTCAAAGAGTACTAGCGGCCATTGGTATCTTCCTGGACGCGGCTTTCTTTTTTGCTTTCTTGCCGGTTGCCTTGGCGGCTCGCGCTTTTACTTTCACCGGGCTCGCTCTCAAGCGATAGAGCGGTTCCAGATTCGCGCGTTGCTCAAGTCCGCCTAACGCTACCGGCCGGTAGTAATAGATGGCTCCATGGGGGCATTCCGCGTCGGCTTTCGTTGGTCCCGTGACGGTGAGTTTGTTGATCGAGATCGCTATGTTCTCGCCGGGCTCGATCTGAAGCTTTTGCAGGTCGTCGGGATTCAGCCGGAAACCTTCTTCGAGCGCCAGTTCCTCAAGGCCCTCCACCTTGGAGCTCAAGTCGATCCCGCGATGTCCGAAGCCGGCCGGCTCGGCGATTAGCAGGTAAGGCCCCGTGCCGGCGACCGGAGCCTTTCGCTTTTCAACTGGAAGCTTCGCTTTGGATGCCAGACGACGCGGTTTTCGGTTCGGTTTGGCGGGATAGCCGGGAACGGTCTTGCTAATTTCTTTCAGAACCGCCCGCGCGCTTTTGTACTTGAATTCCCGGCTATTGAGCCTTTCGGCGAGGCGGCTGAAGATGTACCAATCCGGCCGCATGAAACCCGCGACCGCCCCGTCCGGCAGGTCTTCGATCTGAACGAGTTCCTGCACGCGCCCCTCGACGTTGGTCAGCGTCCCTTCCGCTTCCGCGAAGCTCGCGGCGGGCAAGAAAGCGTCAATTTCAAACGGCGGATAGTAAATGTCCTGTGCGATGATGTAATCGCAGTCCGGCCGCTCGAAGAACGGCACTTCCCCGACGAGATACAGCACCTTCGGCTTCGCCCGGCTGGAAATCACGTCGGCGAGCGAGAGGCCTTGCCCCTTGGCTTTCGCGACGCCGGGCAAGACTTCTCCCAACGCTCCCAATTCAAGCACACCGCGGGTGTTCGCTCCGTTATACAGCGGTAGAAAGGACGTGTTTTTCCGTCCCGCGAGCTTCAGCAGGGCGTCAACCAGATCTTCGTTGGCGTTGTATTCGAAGACCGTCGGTCCGAGCAGGACGGCGAGGTGTTCCCCGGCTGAAAGCGCTCCAATGGCTTCTTCCAGCAAGACTTTATCGACACCGGTCTTCTTTGCGATATCCTTCCCCGCGGCGCCGCGCGGACTGAAGTCCGTGGCTCTTCTGATGTTGTTAGCGATGGCTTTGAGGACGGCACCTTCTTGGCCCGGGGTGGGTTGCAACCAATAGTTCGTATAGCGCGCCAGGTTCGAATCACGCGGGTCGATGGTTATCAGGGCCGCACCATCTTTGAGGGCATGCCGGATCTCCACCCCGGCGACCGAAAAGTAAAACCGCGAATCAAGCCCGACCGCGATAATGGCGTCGGCTTCCCGGAGCCCTTTGATCGAGATGGGCAGTGAAAACAACTTGGCCCACAAACCCGGCCCGCCGGGGAGCAAATCGCGCGCGGTGGAATCGATGCTGTTCGATTTCAGGCACGTGCGGACGAACTTCTGCGCAGTATAAAGGCTTTCGTTGGTCAGATCGCCGGACACGACCATCAGGAAATCGGCCGGCTTGAGCCCCTTCAACTTCTCGGCGACATCATCCAGCGCCTCATTCCAGGTAACCTCGCGGAAGTACTTCCCGCGCCGCAACATGGGCTTACGGGCCCGGGTGTGATGATGCGTGGCCTCGGGCAACGAGAACCGGCCGCGTACACAAAGCTGCCCATCGTTGACGACAGGATCGAGATTGGGGTGCACCTTCGAAAGACGACCGTCCTTGTGGTACAGCTCAATCTGGCAGCCGAGCCCGCAGAAGGGGCAGGTGGAAAGCTCGAAGCCGTCGGGCTGACCGTCCCATTTCGAGACTTTGTCGGCCAGCGCCCCGGTCGGGCACACCGACACGCACGCGCCGCAGAACTCGCAGCCCGCCTCGACGTGGCTCTTGGCGAAAGCCGGGCCGATCTGGGCCAGCGGGCCGCGGAACTTGAACGCCAGCACGCCGGTGCCGCGCACCTCCTGGCACATCCGCACGCAGCGTCCGCACAGAATGCACATGTTGTAGTCCCGGTCGAAGAATGGATCGTCGTGCTCGGCCTCGTACCCGCGGTAGTAGACCGGATACTCGATATCGGTGAGGCCGACCTTCTCGACGACTTCCTGAAGCTCGCACTGGCCATCGTTCGGGCAGTTCTGGCAGCCGGTCGTGACGCCGGCTTTCCGGATCGTGAATTGATTCTCCCGGCATTCGGTCTTTTCGTCACAGATCAGGCAACTCGCGGGATGCTCGCTGAGGATGAGCTGGAGGATCTCTTTGCGCATCTCACGGACCGCGGCCGTGTCGGTCAGCACCTTCATTCCCTCGGCCGCGACGGTGCTGCACGCCAGCGGATAGCCCCGCATCCCCTCGATTTCGACAATACACATCCGGCAGCCGCCGAAGGGCGTCAGGTCTTTGTGCGAGCAGAGCGACGGGATGTAGACGTCGTTCAGCTCGGCGGCCCGCAGGACGGTGACGCCCTCGGGAAAGGAGACCTCGCGGTGGTTGATCTCCATTTTGCGCAGGCGGGTCTTTCTGGGGCTCACGTTACGCTCCCGACTCAATGATGATCGCGTCGCCGGCAATCGCGTCGAAGCGGCAAATCTCGTAGCAGGATCGACATTTGATGCATTTCTCTTCGTCAAGATTGTGGGGCTCGGAGCGCGGCCCAGTGATAGCCCCAGTGGGACAGACCTGCACGCACCGCTGGCAATCCGTGCATTTCTCCGGGATGATGCGATAGACGACCAGGTCGCGGCAGACCGCCGCCGGGCAGCGTTTGTCCTTGATGTGGGCCAGGAACTCGTCGCGGAAATACTTGAGCGAGGAGAGAACCGGGTTCGGGGCGGTCTGCCCAAGGCCGCAGAGCGCGCCTCCCTTTATGGCACCGCCGAGTTTTTCCAGCCTGGCAATATCCTCGAGTTCACCCTTGCCTTGGCATATCCGCTCGAGTATCTGAACGAGGTGCTTCGTCCCGACCCGGCACGGCACGCATTTGCCGCACGATTCCTCTTGCGTGAAGCGCAGGAAGTACTTCGCCGTGTCGACGATGCAGGTGTCCTTGTCGACCACGATCAGTCCGCCGGAACCCATGATAGAGCCGGCGGCGGCGAGGTTCTCATAGTCGATGGGTGTATCGAGGAACTCTTCGCCCAGGCATCCGCCCGAAGGGCCGCCGGTCTGGACGGCCTTGAAGTCCTTGATCAAACCGCCGCCGATGTCGTAGATCACCTCGCGCAGGGTGATGCCGAGCGGGACTTCGATCAGCCCCGTGCGGCGGACCTTCCCGACCAGGCTGAAGGTCTTGGTGCCCTTCGAGGTCTCCGTCCCGAATTGATTGTACCACTCGGCTCCATTGCGAATGATGTTGGGCAGCGGCCCCAGCGTCTCGACGTTGTTGATGATCGTCGGCTTATCCCACAAACCCTCGACCGCCGGGAATGGCGGCCGGGTGCCACTGCTCTGTGAGCAGTGTTTGATGCGCGGGCGCCGTGGCATCGTCGACCACTGCTGACACAGCAGTGGCACCCACCAAACCCTGAACACCGAACCCTGAACCCTACGTCCGACACGGGGGTCGGACGAAACATGTCCACGCCGGGTGCCATGCCCACGCGAAGCGTGAGCATGGCTTATCTGGGCGACATCACGACCAGTTCCCGTGCGCCCGCGGGTCTTCCGGCCCGACCTTCAACGCTGCTTCCTGGGGGCTGGTGCTAGACGATTATTTCCATATCATGCGTGCTTTGCGGTCGGCCCCCGTGGTCGGCGGCGCGAGTGGAGGCTTGATTTATCTTCCGGGGCCTCAAAATAAAGGAAACTAATGGCAACCAAGAAAAAATACGTCTATTTCTTCGGGGACGGTAAGGCCGAGGGCAAGGGGACGGATCGGGAGTTGCTGGGCGGCAAAGGAGCCGGACTGGCTGAGATGACCAGCATCGGGCTGCCGGTGCCGGCCGGATTCTCCATCGCCGTCGCGGCGTGCGAATACTACGACGGCCACGAGCGGCAATGGCCGCCGGGCATGGAGGCGGAGATTCGCGCGCAGCTCGCCAAGCTCGAAAAAGCGTGCCAAAAGAAACTTGGCGATACGCGGGACCCGCTGCTCGTGTCCGTCCGCAGCGGAGCCGCGCGCTCGATGCCGGGGATGATGGAGACCATCCTCAACCTTGGGCTGACCGACGAGTCCGTCCTGGGGCTGGCGAACGTGACCGGCAATCCGCGCTTCGCCTGGGACGCCTACCGCCGCTTTCTCCAGATGTACGCCACGGTCGTCGTGGGCCTGAACAAGGACATACTGGAGGAGAAGCTCTACCGCCTGAAGGAGCGCCGCGGCATCCAGTTCGATCACGAAATCCCCGCCGAGGATCTCGAGGAGCTGTGCGGCGAGTTCCAGACCTTCTTCCGCGAGGAGAGCGGGCAGGAGTTCCCGCAGGACCCCTGGGAGCAGCTCGTCGGCGCGATCAACGCGGTCTTCGAGTCGTGGAACGCCGAGAAGGCGGTCACCTATCGCCGCGTCGAGAAAATCACCGACCTGACAGGCACCGGCGTCAATATCCAGCAGATGGTCTTCGGGAACATGGGCGACGACAGCGGTACCGGCGTGTGCTTCACCCGCGACCCGAGCACCGGCGAAAACGTCTTCTACGGCGATATGCTGGTCAACGCGCAGGGCGAGGACGTGGTCGCGGGCATCCGCACGCCGATCAAGCTGACCGAACTGGGCGAGATGATGCCTGAGATTTACGACCAGCTCTGCGCGATGCGGGCCATGCTCGAGATCAATTACGGGGAGATGCAGGACCTGGAGTTCACGTTCGAGCGTGGCAAGCTGTACATGCTCCAGTGCCGCACGGGCAAGCGCACTCCGACGGCGGCTTTCCGCATCGCGGTCGAGCAGGCGACCAAGCCGCTGATGACCCCGCAGGAGGCGAAGCGACTCAACCAGGCCGGGCATCTGCCGAAGAAGTACGTCGCGGCCGCGTCGAAGCCGGTAATCAGCAACGAACAGGCGATCAGCCGAATCACGCGTGAGGATATCGAGCGCCTGTTTTACCCGATCATCAGCCCGAGCATCTCGCGCGAGCATCTGATCAGTCACCAGATTGCCGAGGGGATCAACGCCGTTCCGGGCGCCGCCTGCGGCAAGGTTGTCTTCACCGCGCGCGAAGCCGAGGAGCTGGCGGCCCGAGACGAGAACGTCATTCTCGTCCGCAAGGAGACCAGCCCCGAGGACGTCGGCGGGATGCAAGCCGCCAAGGGGGTTCTCACGCAGACCGGGGGCAAGACCTCGCACGCGGCGGTCGTCGCCCGCGGGTGGGGCAAATGCTGCATCGTGGGCTGCGACGCACTGGACATCAACTACGCAGAAAAGCTGATGCACGTCGACCGGGTGCCCATCCGCCAGGGTGAGTACATCACACTCGACGGTTCGACCGGGGCCGTCTACAGCGGCAAGCTGGAGCTTCAGCGGCCCGAGCCGCCCCAGGAGTTCTTCACGCTCATGAGCTGGGCGGATACGCGTCGGCAATTGCAGGTACGCACGAATGCGGACACGCCGGAGGATGCCGCGAAGGCCGTCGAGATGGGTGCCGAGGGCATCGGGCTGTGCCGGACGGAGCACATGTTCTTCGCCACCCGGGAGCGGCAGCTCGCGTTCCAGGAAATGATCATCGCGGACTCGTCGGAGGAGCGGCGCGCGGCCCTCGACAAGCTGTTGCCGTACCAGCGCGAGGATTTCATCGGCATCTTCGAGGCGATGGAGGGGCGGCCGGTGACGATCCGGCTGCTGGACCCGCCGCTGCACGAGTTCGTGCCCAAGACGCCGGCCCAGGCCGAGGAGTTATCGCGGGAGACGGGGATTCCGGCGGAAGCGATTCTGGCCCGGGCTGAGCAGTTGCACGAGTCGAATCCGATGCTCGGTCACCGCGGGTGCCGGTTGTGCATTACTTATCCGGAAATCCTCGACATGCAGGTCCGTGCGATCTTCGAGGCCGCGGTCGATCTCAAGAAGCGCGGCCGCGAAGTCAACCCAGAGATCATGATCCCGCTCACGATCGACGCCTGGGAGCTTCAGATACTGGTGGATCGCACGCGGGCGGTGGCCGACCCGATCATCGCCGAGGCGGGCGTGGAGTTGGACTACCTGGTGGGGACGATGATCGAGACCCCGCGGGCGGCGGTCACCGCGGACGAGATCGGACAGGTGGCGGAGTTCTTCAGCTTCGGCACCAACGATCTGACGCAGATGACGATGGCTCTCTCGCGCGATGATGCCGGACGATTCCTGCCCGATTACTGTAGTACGAGCAAGACGGGCATCTTTGAGGAGGACCCCTTTGTCTCGCTCGATCAGGAGGGCGTCGGGATGCTTATCTTCCTGGCGATCGACCAGGCCCACACCTTCAATCCAACGCTGAAAATCGGCATCTGCGGCGAGCACGGCG
>JAGMDK010000407.1 GCA_023128695.1 Phycisphaerae bacterium | reverse complement strand
CTATCTGGCGGAGTTTGTCTATCGAGCGAATCGCCGGTGGCTGGAGGCGAACCTCTTCGACCGGCTCCTTGTCGCGGCCGTAACGGGTAAACACATGTGTTACCAGGAGTTAGTGACCGGAGACAACTAGAGATTCAGTTCTCCGTATTCTACGTCCGGGACAGAGCCCGGACGCTACATTTTTGGCCGAAGCCGACTTTTGCGGCGGACTGCTAGCGCGTCTCCGGCCGGCTGTTGACGTGCTTGACCCAGAAGGACGTCATGTGATCGCAGACCTCGGGGCCGAAGTATTCCCGGGTGATCTTGGCAGTGTTCCTGCCTTCGGCCTGGGCGAGGTCGCGGATGTAGTGCCGCAGCCGCTCACGGCCGGTTTCGTCCGACAGCAGCGTGTGGATCAGCGTGTAGGCCTCCCCATAGTACAGGCTGCTCAGGGGGACCTCCCGGTATCGGGTTGAGAGTTTGATGGGGGTCGGGTCGTAGAACTCGCGCCGGCCGGCCTGAACCACGTCCCACAGCGGCAAGGCCCGGCCCTTCTCGATCGCCTTCCGACAGAGTTTCCAGTACGGGGCGTCCGGGTGGCTGAAGGTCAGCCCATTCCGCGTGGGGCGGGCTTCTCCGTAATGGACGGCGAGCCCCTCGTTCAACCACATCGGCGGATTCTTGATGTGTCGGTGCACGAACTGGTGAAACGCTTCGTGAAAAAGGGTGCGACGAGTGTCGGCCGGGTTGCCCCGCGCGAGAATGAGGAGCACCTTCAGCATGGGGATGTACACCCCGTTCGTGTGCTCGGTCCCCCCGAGCAGAAACTCCGCCCCAAAGGTATAGTAGTCTTGTTTGGTGGCGAAAATGATGACCCGGAAGCGGCCTTCTTCGTCTTCCTGGGCCATCGTCCGCGGAGCTTCGTCCTCGCCACCAGCGCCCTCACCGCCTTCGCCATCGTCCTGAGGGTCGCTTGCCGATTGCTCGCCGCCGGATTGTTTCTTGTTGTCTTTGCGTTGCTTGTCCCGGCTGGTCTTCTTCGAGCTTTTTGAGCGGCGGGCTTCCTTCCGCTCGCTCTTGATGACCTCGGTGAAGCCCTTTTCATACTCGCTATAGATGTACTCCAGCATCTGGCCGTAATCTTGCAGGGCCTTGTCGTCGACGGTGCCCGCGAGCGCATAGTGCTCGGTCCACACGCGGACGTTCAGCTCCTCGAGCTTCGACTGCAAGCCGGATCGTTGTGCAAAAACGTCCGCCGGGAGCGCGATAACGATTGCCACGAACACGAGCGCGGCAGCCGCGAACAACTTTAGATGGCATCGGTCCGGCGTCGCCGGCCGGAGGAGAAAGTGCGTAAACACGAGTAGTCCTCCTTTTGAGTCATTATAGGGAGTATGTTTAGCAGTCCGCCGCAAAAGTCCGTGCCGGTCTGGAAATGTAGCGGCCGGGCTCTGTCCCGGACGTAGTCGTAGGTGAGCGTTTTTCCGCATCCTACGTCCGGGACAGAGCCCGGACGCTACATTCGAGACAGAATCTAGTGCTCCGTCAACGCTGATTCGAGGGATCATCGTTGATTGGATGACCCGTGACGATAAGAATTGGCCGCAACGGCCGCATTGAGGACATTTCGCGGTATTTCAGGTTGCCTAACCACAAAACCCTGTTTATACTCCATTTAGTTATCAGGCGTGGGAAAAGCATGTTTCTCCGCACACGGGTCCGGCAGCGATTATTTACGACCGCGAGCGATGTTCACGGCCGAGGGGTTCGGACGCCGTTCCGCATACACGTCTTCAGGGGTTTCGCTGGTTGGGTTTTGTGGAAATGTTCTTATCGGCAGGGAAAGTTGAAACAGTAGAAGGAGGAGTATGTCATGTTTGAGAGAGTACGATCGTGCAGGCCTGAGTGGTTGGCCGTGGCCTGCGTATTGGGGATCCTGATCATGCCGGCATTGGCCGACACGGGTTACTTCAGGATTCAGAAGGGCGAGTGGCAGCCGGTCTTGGATAATGGAAACGCCGTGCCGCTCACGGAGATCGAGTGGGATTATTACATGTTCCGGTGGGACAACTACCTGGAGGCCGGTGCTCCATATCCGACCGGGACGGAGTTCTACCCCGCGACACTGTACGTTGACCCCTTCCATACCATCCCTCCCAGCGAAACGGAGGGCTCGCTGGTGATGGCTTGGGGCGAAGGTGATCTGCCGGAGGGGGAGTATGCCAGTGCGTGGAAGTATGATTACCTGGCCGCGCGCGACCTGTCGCGGGCAGTGATCCGCGTGACGGTGAACCCGCCCTCGTGGCTTGAGGGCGAGGCCGGGATCAGCCAGGTTTCCTTCGGGCTTCAGGACGTGAACGGGAACACGCGCTCGTGGTACTGGAATGTGGGGCCGGACGGCGTCCTCCCCTGGGATGAAGCGACGACGCTCACCATCCAGGCAAATATGGTGGGGTTAAGCGCCACGGACCCGCTGGCCGACGGCTACATGGACTCGGGTCTCGATCTTGGCAACGTCCAATATTTCATCGTGGACGAGAACGCCCAGTGGCCCGGCGGACCGCTCCCGGTGCCGCCGGGGGGGGTGGTTGAGGAAGGGCTGTATAACTTCTGGTACGACCTCGAAGTGTATCCGAACGCCGTGCGCAAGTGGTCCCAGCCGCCGGAGCCGGCGTGTCCGATCGACCACTATTACGGCTGGAACGAGATGTCGCGGTGGGAATACGGTCCGGTCGTCGCGGATGACTGGGTCTGCACCACGGATTACCCGGTGACGGATGTCCACTGGTGGGGCTCGTTCATCGGGTGGAACTACGCTCACGTGTTGCCGGAGGATCTCCCCGACCACTTCCACATCCAGATTTGGACGAACGCGTTTATCACGCCCGGCGATTTTTTCCATCCGGGGCAGGTAATTCACGAGGTTATCGCCGTTGACTATACGTATGAATTCGCTGGGTGGGATTTCGATCCGCGCTTTGGGACCTACGAGGCCTGCTTCCGGTTCGACTTCGATTATCTGCCGGAGGAGTTCTTCTATCAGAGTACTCAAGACGAAATATACTGGATCAGCATTTCGGCCTGTTACCTGGAACAGCCGGAGCATTATTGGGGCTGGAAGACGCGGCCGCGCGACCCGGCCTCGCCGGCGCCGGGCACCGGCGTCGGGATCACCGAACCGCTCATGCCGGGCCTGGGTGATTGGTACGTGGAGGGCTATCAGGTCGGTTGGCCCTGGCTGCCCGACGTTGATGAGTGGGACATGGCGTTTGAGTTGACCACCATGGCGCCGACTTGGAAGTGGGAGCAGCAGCCTGATCTGAGCGTGACCGGGCTGGACGTGATGGACTTCAGCTATCCCCCGGTCGTCACCTGGCTGGCGGACGATTGGCAGTGTGGTCAGTCCGGGCCGATTGAAGGGGTCCGCATCTGGGGCTCCTGGCTGGATGACAGCGTCCCGAACCCCTTCGGCTGGCACGGGAATTTCACGCTGGCGGTCTACGCCGACATCCCGGCCGGCGCCGGCGGGATTCCCTACAGCCGCCCGGGCGAGCTGCTGGGCTGGTACACCTTCCAACCGGGGACCTACGACGGCCAGTCGTATGCCGAGGCGCCCGAGCAGTTCTACGATCCGTTCCTCGATCAGATCATCGGCGACGATTCCGAGGTCTGGCAATACACCTTCGCCTTCGTTCCGCCGTTCTTGCAGCAGGAGGGCGATATCTATTGGCTGGCCGTGATCAATTGGGACCCCAACGGAAACGGGACCATCGACCCCGATGACCTGAATTACCAGTTCGGCTGGAAGACCACCCTGGATCAATGGAACGACGCCGCTGTGTTCACGGGCAACGGCGATCATCAGAATCCGCCGCTGGACGGCTGGGCTCCCATGGACTACCCGGAGGAGCACCCCCTGGCGGGCGAGCTAATCGACCTGGCGTTCGAGGTCCTGGGCCCGGTGGAGACTCAGGTGAAGTGGACGCAACCGCCGGAGCCCTATATTCCCGACGATGTCTACGACGGGTGGGATGAGCTCTCTCTCTGGTACGGGAGCCAGATCGTGGCCGATGATTGGTTCTGCCATACCACGAGCCCGGTGACAGACATCCACTGGTGGGGCTCGTTCCTGGGGCGGTACAAGACGTACCCGCCGGCGGGGCCCGACCGGTTCCACATCGTGTTCTGGACGGACGTGCCGGCCGACGACCCGGGCAACCCGTTCGACTTCAGTCATCCGGGCGAGGTCCTCCACCATATTGTTTGCGAGGACTTCCTGTGTGATTTCGCCGGTTGGGACATTGGTGCGTTCATCGGGCAGTTTCCCCCGTCCCCGCCGGAAGCGATGTTCGAGTTCACTTGCTACCTCGAGGAAGAGGACTGGTTCTGGCAAGAGCCGGACGAGAACATTTACTGGATCAGTATCGCGGCGGAGTACGACTCCACGGTACGGAGCGCCTTTGGCTGGTTGACGCGGCCGCGTGATCCCGGCTCGCCGGCTCCGGACGCCGCGGTAATGATCTATGATCCGACCGGCTGGTCGGAATTGCCGCCGCCGTCGTTCAGCGACGGTGCGCCGATCTGGTACGGGCCTGGGGTCAACGAGTGGGATATGGCGTTCGAGCTGACGACTCTGCAACAGCCGTGCCCGGGCGACAGTAACTGCGACGGCGTGATCAATTGGCGCGACATCGACTATTTCGTCGCGGCGATGAACGATAACGTGACGGCGTGGCAGAACATGTTCCTGCCGGGTTACCCCACGTGCCCGTTCTCGAACAACGACGTGAACGACGACGGGACCGTCTCCTGGCGCGACATCGATCCGTTCGTGACCTTGATGAATACAACCTGCCCGTAATAACGCGGGTACTGGGGCACCCGTCCACCGGCTGGAAGCCGGTGCCACACAGAGAGGTGCCACACAGAGCGGTGCCACACAAAGCAGTGCCACACAGAGCGGCGGGTGCAGGTGCCCCATCCCGTTTCGTCGGCCCGTAGGGCCGGCGAACGGGATGGGGCACCCATTCTGTTAGTCATCATCTGATGGGTTGGTGTGCCACTGCTCTTGAGCAGTGTCTTCTTTTGACCAGCGGTAGCTTGGGCACTGCTCAAGAGCAGTGGCACACAGCACACGGGGGCACCCCACTCTCGGAGCCAGTCCCCTTTTTCAGCGAACTGCTTGGAGAAAACGGCCGACCAATAATGCTATTATCATATTCCAGCCTGTTGTGCTATGATACCAATTGGCAAGCCGATGAATGTGTTGTGCTGGAACCGCCTCAACAGGCCGCCGTAAACGTCGGTACTAATCTAAGTGCGTCCGGGCTCTGTCCCGGACGTAGAGGATGGGAAACAGCTTCCACGACGACGTCCAGGACGGAGCCCGGACGCTACACGAGGACGTCCGGGACGGAGCCCGGACGCTACCTGAGGACGTCCGGGACGGAGCCCGGACGTTACATGACTTTTACGGCGGACTGTTAGCCCCAGTTATTTGCCAAACAGTTATGCACTAAAAGGAGCAACGATGTCGCCGCGCTCGCATTTGCAATCTGGAAAGAGGACCTACGGGGCGTGTCAACTATTCGCTGTTTGCACGGTCGCACTGGTCACGGTGGCAGCGCTCGCCGGGCCCGTGCCAGGCCCCGCGGCGACGGTCGAGATAACCGTGCTGGAGAACACGCCGACTCGAATTGTCATCCAATACAATTTCGAGGACTTCGAGGAAACTCAGGTCAAAGTGGACGGGCAAACGTACTCGAAGATCTCGCTCAGCGGCGAACCATCAACGCTGATTACCGGAGCCCCCGAACTCCCCTACCTGGCCCGCAGCGTGACCATCCGGCCCGACGCCGATAACGTGACGGTCAATGTCGATCTCTCCCGCTCCCGCTTCATCGACCTGCGGGGCAAGAGCGTCATTTCGTCAAAGGGCAATCTGCCGCGAACGATCGACCCGGAGAGCGTGCCCTATACCTTCGGGCCTGAGTACGAAACGGACGCCTTCTTCCCCGGGAAGCCGGCGGCGGCACGGGAACCATACACGCTGCGCGACCTGCGCGGCGTTGCGGTGCTCGCATACCCGTTCCAGTACAACCCGGTGACCCAAACGCTACGGGTTTATACGACGTTGACGATCGAGGTCGTCCCGGAGGCCAGCGGGGACGTCGCCGCGCCGGCGAGCGGGTTCGAGCGCGAACTCAGTCTCGCGTTCCATCAGGTGTACCAGGCGCACTTCATCAATTATGAGCCGGAAGAGCGCTACCCGCCGCTCGACGAGGTCGGCGATCTGCTGATTATCTGCCACGATGTGTGGATTCCGAACTTGCAGCCGCTGGTCGCGCACAAGAACTCGCTGGGTATCAACACCACGCTCGTGAGCGTCTCGACCATCGGGAACGACGCCACCGCGATCAAGAATTACATCCAGAACGTGTACGACACCAGCGATTTGGCGTTCGTGCTGCTGGTCGGCGACGGGGCCCAGGTGGACACGCCGAGCGCGTCCGGCGGCTCATCGGACCCGAGCTACTCGAAGCTGACCGGCGGGGACGACTACCCCGACATCATGGTGGGGCGCTTCTCGGCCGAAACCACGGCGCAGGTCGATACGCAGGTTCAACGCACAATTGAGTATGAGAACATGCCCGCTACTGTGCAGGACTGGTTCTGGCGGGCGACCGGGATCGCCTCGAACCAGGGTGCCGGCCAGGGTGACGAGGGGCAGGCCGATAACGTACACATGGATGAAATCCGAGACTGGCTGCTGGCGGCCGGGTACACGGAGGTGGATCAGATTTACGATCCGGGGGCCACCTCCGCCCAGGTGGCGGCGGCCCTCAACGCCGGCCGCGGGCTGGTCAACTACTGCGGCCACGGCGGCACGACGTCGTGGAGCACGAGCGGGTTCTCAAATAACGATATCAATGCCCTGGTGAACGACAACATGCTTCCGTTCGTTCATAGCGTGGCGTGCGTGAACGGGAAATTCGACGGATACACCTGCTTCGCGGAGACCTGGCTGCGGGCCACGCACAACGGTGAGCCGACGGGCGCGATCGGGGCTTACATGTCCTCGATTAACCAGTCGTGGGCCCCGCCGATGGAGGGGCAGGACGAGTTCAACCTGCTCTTGACCGATCCGACCGAGCCTTATCACGCCGTCGGGGCGCTGTGTTACGCCGGGGCGTGTTCGATGATGGACGACTACGGTTCGGGGGGCGTGAACATGTTCAATACCTGGCACCTGTTCGGCGACCCGTCCTTGCGGTTCGTGGGCATGCCTACCGGGCTGAGGGTGACGCCGGAGGACGACTTCCTTTCGGAAGGTCAGGAGGCCGGGCCGTTCACGCCGGAGAGCATGGTCTACACCCTGGAGAATCTGGACGCGACGCCGATGGATTACCAAGTGGTGAAGACGGCGGAGTGGCTCGAGGTCGACTACGAGTCGGGCACGATTCCAGCGCAAAGTAGCGTGCAAGTTACGCTCTCGATCGGCGACGCCGCCCGCGCGCTGGGCAATGGGCGTTATCAGGACACGGTTTTGATCCTGAACACGACGAACCACGACGGCGATACGAGCCGCGAGGTGACGCTGCGGATCGGTATTCCACAACCCCTCTATACCTGGCCGCTGAATGAGGATCCGGGCTGGCCGCGACATGGTGAGTGGGCCTTCGGTCAGCCCACCGGTCAGGGCGGCGGCTCGTGGGGCTATCCCGATCCGACCAGTGGGGCGACCGGCGCGAACGTGTTCGGCGTCAACCTCGACGGGAATTACTCGCTCCTCCCAGACGGGGCACACTATCTGACGTTGGGGCCGGTGGACCTGACGGGCGTGACGGAGGTGAGCGTACGGTTCCAGCGCTGGCTCAACACCGATTTCCAGCCCTGGGTCTCGGCCACGATCGATGCTTCCAATGACGGCGGCGAATGGATCGAAGTGTGGTCGAATGGAGGGGATGAGATCACGGACGATTCGTGGAAGTCCATGAGTTATGACCTCTGGGATGTCGCCGACGATCAGGCCGCTGTTTGGGTTCGGTGGGGTTACCGCGTAATCCGGGTGGACGCCGAGGCGTATTCCGGATGGAACATCGATGACGTAGAGATCTGGGGCCTAGACGCCAATGCCTCACCGGCGGTCTGCCCGGGCGATGCCAACTGCGACGGCGGGATTACGTGGCGCGACGTGGACTATTTCGTGGCGGCGATGGATTCGGAATCGGCCTGGGAGGCGATGTTCGCCCCGGGCTCGCCGAGCTGCCCGTATGCGAACAACGACGTGAACGGCGACGAGGCAGTGTCGTGGCGAGATATCGATCCGCTGGTTGAGTTGATGAACACGGATTGTGAGTAGTTGTTAGCTTTTAGTTGTTAGTTTATAGTTAGGATTACTAGGCTCTGTCCCGAATGTGGCGTCCGGGCTCTGTCCCGGATGCCCCACCGGCTGGAAGCCGGTGCCACCCATCGATGGGTGGCACGGCCGTGAATACCTGTGCCTTGTACACGGCTGACACAGCCGTGCCACCCACCAAGCGATGCGTGACAGAGCCCGGACGCTACATGACTTTTGCAGCGGACTGATAAACCCGCCGTAAGCCGGCCGGAGAGCGGTTAATTGAAGAATACTAACAACTAGAAACTAACAACTAAAAACTGCTAAGACCAGAGGAGAAAATACTGATGCAAGCGCTGAGAATGGATTTTCGAGGGCGTTATGTTGTCCTGGCGATGATCGTGCTCGTATACGTGGGTTTCGCATCTGCTGACACGTGGCTGGAAATCGATGAGTCTGGGACGGCGGTTTTTCGGCCGGTACAGAGCCCGGCCGCTACATTATATACGAACGCCGAAGTCCCCAGCCTGAGTGTCGACCGCTCTGATTGGGCGGGTCTTTCCGTCACGGCCTGGACCCCTGGATTGCTTCTGCGGCGGCACGAAAACGAAGTCGGGCAATTTGTCGAAGCAACCTGGCCGGATGCCGCGACCCACGGCGCGGTCGGCACGCCGGCCTTTCCGGTGATCCGTCGCCTGCTGGTCGCGCCGGCGGGCTCCAACGTGTCGTATACCTACGAGTTGGGCAAGGCCAATACGATTGAGTTGGCCAAAGCGGGGATGCCCCCGTGGCTGCTATCAGTGCAGCCGCCGATTGAGAAGGTGCCCGGGGCGTTTGAAAACGCGCGGTTCGCGCTCAATGAAGAGGTCTACTCGGCGAACGTCGAGTTGCCCGGCCAGCCGGTCGTGCTCACGGAGGTGGGCCTCGTCCGTGGGCAACGACTGTGGCAGCTAGAAATCCGCCCGGTTTCGCACAATCCGGCGGCCGGGACGCTGACCCTGTATCCGGAAATCTCGGTGGACATCTCATTTGACGGCGCGTTCATACCACCGGATGCGCTGGCTCCCTTACCGGGTCTCCGCGGCAACGTGCTCAACCCCGAGACGTTACCGATCGTGACGACACGCGATGGGGAGAACTACCTGATCGTCGTCGCGAGCGCGTATCAGACCACGATTCAGCCCTTCGCCGCCGCGAAATCGAACCAAGGATTTGCAGTCACGACCTGGGTGTCCCCCTCGGCCAGCGCCACGACCATCAAGGACCACATCCAAGGATTGTGGGGTACGCCGAACGCGCCAGAGTACATCCTGCTCGTGGGCGACACGGACACCATTCCGGAGTGGACCGGCGGCGGCTCCGGCTCGCCCGATACCGACCTGCCGTACGTGTGCATGGACGGTTCGGGCGACTGGCACCCGGACATCGCGATCGGGCGTTTCCCGGTCCGCAACACCAGCCAGCTTCAGACCATCATCGACAAGACGCTCCTCTATGAAAACGGTCCGCTGCCCGATCCGGAGTACCTCAACCGGGCGGTGTTCATGGCCTCGAACGACAACTACACCGTCAGCGAGGGCACGCACAACTATGTGATCGACAATTACATGACGCCCAACGGGATCGTTTCGGACAAGCTCTATTGCCACACCTATAGCGCCACGACGCAGCAGGTCCGCGACGCATTCAATGACGGGCGCTTCTGGGGCGTCTTCAGCGGGCACGGCGGCACTACCTCGTGGGCTGACGGCCCGCCCTTCAACCAGAGCGACGTCAACAACCTGACCAACTACGGCATGTACCCCGTGGTCTACAGCTTCGCTTGCGTGACCGGCAGCTACGCGCTGAACGAATGCTTCACGGAGACCTGGATTCGGGCGGACAACAAAGGTGCCATCGCGATCTACGGCTCATCGGTCAGCAGCTACTGGACCGAGGACGACATCCTGGAGAAGCGGCTCTTTGATTCGATCTTCGATGACGGGGACGACGTGCCGGCCCGAGTCTCGCCGGTCTGGAACGATACCCTGATGCGCTATCTGGCCGAGATGGGCTCCGGCTCAACCACCCGCCGATACTTTGAGATGTACAACCTGATGGGCGATCCGGCTCTGCCATTCTTCGGCCCGGAGATTCCGCCGCACGGGATCGACGTTGCGCCGGAGGATGAACTGCTGGCGGAAGGTCAGCCGGGCGGGCCGTTCGCGCCGGACACGATCGTGTACACCTTGAAGAACATGAGCGAAGAGCCGATCGATTATCAGGTGGCCAAGTCGGCGGACTGGGTGACGATCACGAACGCGGCGGGGACGCTGCTTCAGTACGAGACGGCGATCATAACGGTCTCGATCAATGAGAACGCCGAGACTCTCCCGATCGGACGTCACGTGGACACGTTGCAGTTCATCAACGAGACCGATCATGACGGCGACACGACACGGATGGTATTGGTCAAGGTCGGGACGCCGGTGTCACTCATGACTTGGACGCTCGACAGTGATCCCGGGTGGGATCGGGAGCACGAATGGGCCTTTGGCCAACCCAGCGGGCAAGGCGGCGGCACTTGGGGGAACCCCGACCCGACGAGCGGGTCGACCGGCACGAACGTGTTCGGCGTGAATCTCAACGGGAACTATGCGATTGTACTGGGCGGGCCGCACTATCTCACCATGGGACCGCTCGACCTCTCGAACGTCAGTGAAACGAGCGTCCGGTTCCAGCGCTGGCTCAATAGCGATTTCCAGCCGTGGGTGTCGGCCCTGGTGGAGGTCTCGAACGACGGCGCGGATTGGACCGAAGTCTGGTCGAACGGCGAAGATGAGATCACGGATGATTCCTGGTCGCAGCAGAGTTGCGACATCTGGCAAGTGGCCGATCGCCAGCCGACGGTGTACGTTCGCTGGGGCTATCGGATTCACCGCCTGGACGCCGAGGCGTATTCCGGCTGGAACATCGATGACGTTGAGATTTGGGGCCTGGCGCCGCTCTCGCCGGTGTGTCGGGGAGACGGGAACTGCGACGGCGTCATAACGTGGCGGGACGTGGACTACTTCGTGGCGGCGCTGGACTCGCAGGCGGCCTGGGAAGACATGTTCGCGCCCGACGCGCCGAGCTGCCCGTTCGAGAACAACGACGTGAACGACGACGGAACGGTGTCGTGGCGAGACATCGATCCGCTGGTTGAGTTGATGAATACGGTTTGTGAGTAAATGGTAGTTGTTAGTAGTTAGTTTTTAGTGGTTAGTGTCTAATTTCCGTACGTGTTTTGCGAGGGTGGCCGTAGAATGCGGGGGAATGTTCGTCCGAGACGACGTCCGGGACGGAGCCCGGACGCTACATGACTTTTGCGGCGGACTGATAAACCCGCCGTAAGCCGGTTGGAGACTGGTTCATTGGAGAGTACTAACAACTAATAACTAGCAACTAACAACTGCTAACACCAAAGGAGGAAATACTGATGCAAGTGCAAGCGCTGAGAATGGGTTTTCGGGGGCGTAACGTTGTCCTGGCGGTGATTCTGCTCGCAGCCGTGGGTTTCGCATCTGCTGATACGTGGCTGGAAGTCGATGCGTCCGGGACGGCGGTTCTTCGGCCGGTACAGGGCCCGGCCGCTACATTATATACGAACGCCGAAATCCCCGGCCTGAGCGTCGACCGCTCTGATTGGGCGGGTCTTTCCGTCACGGCTTGGACCCCTGGATTGCTTCTGCGGCTGCACGAAAACGAAGTGGGGCAGTTTGTCGAAGCAACCTGGCCGGAGGCCGCGGTCTCTGGCGAGATCGGCACGCCGGCGATGCCTGTGCTCCGCGGGCTGCTGGTGGTTCCGGCGGGGGCCGATGTGAACTTTACCTATGAGTTAGGCCCTGCCACCACGATTGATCTCGCCGCGAACGGGCTGCCCTCGTGGCTACTGTCGGTGCAGCCGCCGATCGAGAAGGTCCCCGGAGCGCTGGAAAGCGCGGCGTTCGCGTTTGAGGAGGCGGCGTACGCGCTGGACGAGGAGCAGCCCGGCGAATGGGTGGTCGTGGAGGAATTGGGCGAGGTGCGCGGCCAACGGCTGTGTCTGCTCGAAATCCGGCCGGTTGCGCACAATCCGGTGGCGGGGACGCTGACCTTGTGTCCGGAAATCGCGGTGGACATCAAGTTCGAGGGCGGGTTCCTCCCGCGGGATGCGCATGCCCCGCTGCCCGGGCTCGGCGGCATCGTGCTCAACCCCGAAATCCTGCCGCCCATGCCGACTCGCGCTGAAGAGGGCGATTACCTGATCATCGCGGCGAGTGCTTATGAGACGGCGATCCAGCCCTTCGCCGCCGCGAAGGCCAACCAGGGGTACACGGTCAGCACGTGGGTGCCCCCGTCGGCCAGCGCCTCGGTCATCAAGAGTCACATCCAGAGCTTGTGGGGCGCCGGCCAAGGGCCGGACTACATCCTGCTGGTCGGCGACACGGACACAATTCCGGCCTGGACCGGCGGCGGGTCCGGCTCGCCCGATACGGACCTCCCGTATACCTGCATGGGCGGTCCGGGTGACTGGTACCCGGACATCGCGATCGGGCGTTTCCCGGTCCGCAACGCGAGCCAGCTCCAAGCCATGGTGGATAAGACCCTGGTCTACGAAATCAGCCCGCTGCCCGACATCGACTACCTGAACCGGGCGGTATTCATGGCTTCCAATGACAACTACACCGTCAGCGAAGGCACGCACAATTGGGTAATCAGCAATTACATGACACCCCATGGGGTGACTTCCGACAAACTGTATTGCCATACGTACAACGCCACGACCCAACAGGTCCGCGACGCCTTCAACGCCGGCCGGTTCTGGGGCGTCTACAGCGGGCACGGCGGCCCGGTCTCGTGGGCCGACGGGCCGCCCTTCTCGCAGAGCGACGTCAACAACCTCATGAATGCCGACATGTATCCGGTGGTGTTCAGCTTCGCCTGCGTGACCGGCAGCTATGTAATGAACGAGTGTTTCACGGAGACCTGGATTCGGGCGGAGGACAAGGGTGCCATCGCGATTTACGGCTCTTCTGTCAACAGCTACTGGACCGAGGACGATGTTCTGGAGAAGCGGCTGTTTGACTCCATCTACGATGATGGGGACGACGTGCCGGCCCAGGTCGGTCCGGTGTGGAACGACACCCTGTACCGCTATCTGCTCCAGATGGGGTCCCACTCCACCACCCGCCGCTATTTTGAAATGTACAACCTGATGGGCGACCCGTCTCTGCCATACTTCCGCGCTGACATCCCGGTCTACGGCCTGGGGGTGACGCCGGGAGACGAACTGGAGGCGGAAGGTCCGGCGGGCGGTCCGTTCACGCCGAACAGCATCGTGTATATGCTGGAGAACCTGGGCGACGAGCCGATCGAGTATGAGGTTGCGAAGACGGCGGAGTGGCTCACGATTACGAATCCCAGCGGTACCCTGCCGGGGCTGGGGACAACGACTGTGACCGTGTCGATCAACTCGGAGGCCGACTCCTTGAACGACGGCCGCTATGAAGACACGCTTGCATTCAATAACCTGACCAGCTATGTCGGCTTCACTACCCGCGCCGTCGTGCTCCGCGTGGGTTCGCCGCAGCTTATCCACGAGTGGTCGTTCGAGAGCGACCCCGGCTGGGTCATCCAGGGGCAATGGGCTTGGGGCCAGCCGGCCGGCAACGGCGGCCAGCAGGGCGGGCCCGATCCCACCAGCGGCTACACCGGCGAAAACGTCTATGGCTATAACCTTAACGGCGACTATGCGAACAACCTCACCGAAACCCACCTGACCAGCGCCGTCTTCGATTGCACGGGCTTTTCGGACGTGCAGTTGAAGTACCGGCGCTGGCTCGGCGTCGAACATCCCTACAGCGACCACGCTTACGTGCGGGTCAGCGATGACGGGCTCAACTGGGTCACGATTTGGGGCAACAGCGACGAGATCGCCGAGACGGCCTGGACCTTGCAGGAGTTCGACATTTCGAGCATCGCCGACGATCAGGAGCGGGTCTACCTGCGCTGGACGATGGGGGTGACGGACAGCGATGGGAGGTACTGCGGGTGGAATATCGATGATGTCGAGATCTGGGCCCTGCCGGCCGTGGAGCCGGTCGGCGCCTGTTGCCACAGCGATGGCAGTTGCACGATGGAGACGCAAGCCGAGTGCAGCGGCTCGTGGCTGGGGACCTGGACGGATTGTTCGGCGAACCCCTGTCCGCCGCCTTCGGGCGCCTGTTGCCTGGCCGATGGTTCGTGCATCGTGAACCCTGAGGCTGATTGCCGGGGCATCTGGCTGGGCGCGGGAACCAGTTGCAATCCGAACCCCTGCCCGCAGCCGACCGGGGCTTGCTGCGACTACTACGGCCGTTGCGAACTCGAGACCGAGGACGAGTGTCTGACCGAGGGCGGCAGTTATCAGGGCGACGACACGCCTTGCACGCCGAATCCCTGCCCCCCGCCGGCGGTCTGCCGCGGCGACAGCAATTGCGACCTGACGGTTGACTGGCAAGACATCGACTACTTCGTGGCGGCCATGAACGACAACGTTTCGGCCTGGGAAGGCCTGTTTGCACCTGACACGCCGGCGTGCTCGTTCGCGAACAATGACGTGAACGAGGACGGCACGGTCAGTTGGAGAGATATTGATCAGCTCGTGGCGATCATGAATACGACCTGTGACTAATACTGACCATCTGGAAGGAAGACATGAAGGAAGACATGTTATTGCATTCCGCAACATTGTGTGGCACCGGCTTCCAGCCTCCGTGTGGCACCGGCTTCCAGCCGGTGATTCGGCCGGTACGGGGCCCGGCCGCAACATTGTGTGGCACCGGCTTCCAGC
>JAGMDK010000406.1 GCA_023128695.1 Phycisphaerae bacterium | reverse complement strand
CGGTACGGGGGCCGGCCGCTACATTCTTTAGCCGCTTGACGGCCGTTTGCGCGGCGGCGCTGTTCGTCGCCGCGGCGGTGGCCGGTCCTGGTTCGCAATCCGCTTCCGCGGTGGATGTCCAGGTGTTGGAGGACACCCCGGACCGGATCGTCATCCAGTACCGATTTGACGACTTCGGCGAAACGCTGGTGGCGGTGGACGGGGCGGACTACTCCCGGATCACGCTTGATGGGGAGCCGTCGCTGCTGATCGCCGGTGCTCCGGAGTTGCCGTACCTTGCCCGCGGCGTCACGATTCCGCCGGACGCCGACAGTGTGACGGTCCGCGTCGATCACCGCGGGTCCAGCTTTTATGAGGTCGAGCGCGCGGACGTCATTCCGTCCAAGGGCATCCTGAACCGGACCCTGCACCCGCATCCGGATGAGGTGCCGTATACCTTCGGGAAGGAATACGAGACGGACGCCTTCTTCCCCGGCGAGCTGGCCGATGCTCGCGAGGCATACACTCTGCGCGACCTGCGCGGCACAACCATCCTCGTGTTTCCGTTCCAATACAACCCGGTCAGCGGCATCCTGCGGGTCTACACGACCCTGACGGTTGAAGTTGTGCCGGTGGTATCCGACGAGGCCCAAACGCCGGATAACGCTTTCGAGCGTGAGCTCAGCCTGGCTTTTCACCAGCTTTACAAGGCCCACTTCATCAACTACGCCCCGGATGAGCGTTACGTGCCGCTCGACGAGAACGGCGACCTGTTGATCATCTGCCACGATGCCTGGTTGCCAAACATCCAACCGCTGGTCAACCACAAGAACGCGATCGGCATTAACACCACTGCGGTCGGCGTGTCCACCATTGGGAACTACCCGACCTCAATCAAGAACTACATCCAAAGCGTGTATTACTCGAGCGATCTGGCGTTCGTGCTGCTGGTGGGCGACGCGGCCCAGGTTGCCACGCCGACCATGTCGGGCGGCTCCTCGGACCCGAGCTATTCGAAGCTGGCCGGCGGGGACAACTATCCGGACATTCTGGTCGGACGCTTCTCCGCCGAGACCGCCGCCCAGGTGGACACGCAGGTCGAGCGGACGATCACGTATGAGCAGACGTCGGCCACGCAGCAGGACTGGTTCAAGCGCGGCACGGGCATCGCCTCCAATCAGGGGCCGGGCGACGACGGTGAGTATGACGATGAGCACATCGACAATATTCGCACGGACCTGCTGATCTACGGCTATACGGTCGTCGATCGGATCTACGATCCCAACGGGACCGCGAGCCAGGTGTCCACTGCTCTCAACGCCGGCCGCGGCATCGTCAACTACTGCGGCCACGGCAGCGCGACCTCCTGGGGCTCGACCGGGTTCTCCAATTCGCACGTCAATTCGCTGATGAACGACAACATGCTGCCGTTCATCATCAGCGTGGCGTGCGTGAACGGGCAGTTCAGCGGTTACACCTGCTTCGCCGAGACTTGGCTGCGGGCCACGCACAACAGCCAGCCGACCGGTGCCATCGCGACCTACATGTCGTCGATCAACCAATCCTGGAACTCCCCGATGGCGGCCCAGGATGAGGTCAACGACTTGCTCGTGGGAGAGGCGTATTTCAGCTACGGCGCCCTGTGCTACGCCGGCTCGTGCCTGATGATGGACGAGTACGGCGGCGACGGGGTGAATATGTTCAATACCTGGCACGTGTTCGGCGACCCGTCTGTCCGCGTGTTCGGCACGGCCGGTCCGCCGACCGGGCTGCGTGTGACGCCGGCCGACGGTTTGGAGTCCACAGGTCCGACCGGCGGCCCGTTCACGCCGGCCGGCATCGATTACACCCTGGAGAACTTGAACGAGGAACCGATCGAATATGAGGTCACCAAGTCGGTGGAGTGGCTCTCGATCAGCGTGCCCACGGGGATGATCCCGGCCCTTGGGACAACGACCGTGACGGTCTCACTCAACGCCGCCGCCGAGTCCCTCAGCGATGGCCGCTACGGGGCGACCGTCACCTTCGACAACCTGACCACGTACATCGGGCATACCACCCGCGGGGTTCTGCTGCGGGTCGGCACGCCGCACGTGGCTTACGAGTGGACGTTCGACACGAACCCCGGCTGGGCTGTCCAGGGGCAGTGGGCCTGGGGCCAGCCGAGCGGCAACGGCGGCCAGTACGGCGGCCCCGATCCGGCCGGCGGCTATACCGGCAACAACGTCTACGGGTACAATCTCGACGGCGACTACGCGAACAACCTCTCGGAAACGAACCTGACCAGCACTTTCTTCGACTGCACCGGCCTGGTCGACGTCCGCCTGAGCTTCTGGCGCTGGCTAGGCGTCGAGGAGCCTTTCAGCGACCACGCCTACATCCGGGTCAGCGCTGACGGGCTCAGTTGGATCACGATCTGGGGCAACAATGCCGAGGTCGCCGACAGCTCCTGGACCCTACAGGAATTCGACCTTTCGAGCGTCGCCGACAACCAGGACCGGGTGTACCTGCGTTGGACGATGGGCTCGACCGACAACCAGGCCCGCTACTGCGGCTGGAACATCGACGACGTTCAGATCCGGGCCCTGGCGACCGCGGGGCCGGTGGGTGCTTGTTGCCATAGCGACGGCAGTTGCACGATGGATGCCCAGGCCGACTGCACCGGCGTCTGGATGGGGACGGCGTTGGATTGCGCGATGAACCCCTGTCCGCCGCCGTCGGGAGCTTGCTGCCTGGACAGCGGTTCCTGCGTTGTGAACACCGAGGCCGATTGCCGGGGCGTTTGGCTGGGCGCGGGGACGAGCTGCAATCCGAACCCCTGTCCGCAACCGGCCGGGGCCTGCTGCGATTATTACGGCCACTGCGAGCAGAAAACCGAAGAGGATTGCCTGGCCGATGGCGGGAGCTATCAGGGTGACGAGACGCCTTGCGCGCCGAACCCTTGTCCGCCGCCGGCCGTCTGCCGGGGCGACAGCAATTGCGACCTGGCGGTTGACTGGCGAGACATTGATTACTTCGTAGCGGCGATGAACGACAACGTGACGGCCTGGGAAAGCATGTTCGTCCCCGACACGCCGACGTGCACGTTCTCAAACAACGACGTGAACGAAGACGGGACCGTGTCGTGGAGAGATATCGATCCGCTGATTGAGTTGATGAATACGGTTTGTGAGTAATTGAGTGTTGTTAGTTATTAGTCGTTAGTATTGACTTGCCAGTTGTCTGGCGACAACTTCCCCCGCGGAATGAAAAGCCCCGCCACCACCGACCCGAAGCGTGGTGGCGGGCCATCCGAACCGGATGAAGCTCTCCGGCTCTAACTTCTAATAGACTCGTAAACGATCGTTTTGACACGACGCCGCCAGCAATTGTGCGAACTTGGCCAAGCTGACGGAGAGTTGGTATTCGCCCATCAGTGTGCCGTCATCGCGCTTGGACGTTTTGCCCGACACGAGCCGACCACCGATTTCGGCCAGGGCGTTGCCAACTGCGTTTTCCGCTTCGGCCAGCACCGGGACCTCGACGGACAGCGTGGTGGTTGCATGAACATAGCAAAAAGTCAGACAAGCCCGAATAAATCACGGGGCACCTCGTTCTATTGTATAAAGGCTTGTGGCGAGTGCGCGGACGCGTGAAGGGTCGCCGACTATAATGGTGGAACATTGGGAGATCTGTAATGAAAAAGCGATATTGCAGTGTGGCGTATGACGTTATGTCTTCTACAAGACAAGCGTATGTATGGCTTGCAACAATCGTCGTGACCTTCGCTGCCATCGGTTATGCCGGGGGCATCACATATGCAGCGGACAATCTGTTGCTCAATCCTGGATTTGAGACGGGACTCATCGAGCCGGAGGGCTGGTTGCCCGTCCCGCTCGCGCCGTCTGGGCTGAACTTCGTCTGGGACGAGGGATATGCCCAGAGCGGCACTCGCAGCGTCTGTGTCGAGGCGTCCGGGCCCTTCACTGGACTATGGCAACAAGTCATGCCGGTAACGCCCGGCGTGGTCTACGTCCTTTCAGGCTACGTCGCTTTCGAGGACATCACGCCGCCGGGGCAATGTAATCTGCAACTGGTGTTTCGCGACGGCGCCAACCAAATCGTGTCGTTTATTAATTATCCCCACCACGATGGCACCCGCGAATTCGCATTGGATTTCCCGCCGCTACTCAAGGTGCGGGCACCGGCGGATGCCGCGACCGTGGAGGTGAACATGTATCTCCAGGGCCCGGGCCGGGCGTGGTTTGACGACATCTTCTTCGGGCCGGCGGCGACGGGCACGATCAGCGGCACGGTCACATGTCGGGGAGAGCCGCTATCCGACGTCCGGGTATACTTGTGGGGCGAGCCCTGGGACGCGGTGATTGAGGATTTCACCGACCAATACGGCCATTACGAGCTGCCCTTCGTCCCCGTCACCTTTCCGCGCTACATCCTCCTGGCCGAGAAGCCGGGCTACCAGACCAAGCCCGAGGGTGACATCGCCGTCAGTGAAGACAGCATCACTGCTGTAGATATCGAGCTTACGCCGGGACCTGATCCCTACGACGACTTGCGGGTCAAATGTGGGCGGATGGAACTGAACTTGTGGAGTGAACCGGCCGCGATCCCGGAAGACGCTGTCATTCCGCCCGTTGCCGGCGGCTATCCCGAACATATTCAACTCTACCTGCTGCCCGGTGAGCTTGTTGAATCCGACCATCCGGCGATCATCGCCTTGGCCACGGAGATCCGCGCCAGTCTCCCGCCGGATGAGCAAACCGACGCCGTGGCGGTGGCTTACGCCGTGTACGAGTGGGTCAGCAAACACATTGACCATGACGGCGTGTTCTCCGACTTCCCCGGCGGCCTCTTCCAGCCCTACCGCGACGTGACCAGCGGCATCTATCAAACCATCAGCGACGAAGGCTGGTGCTGGGGGCGCAGTTTCCAGGATTGGCAATACCGACCTTCCGAAGCGCTGGTCGTCGAGAGCGCCATTTGCGTCGAGCACTCCGCCTTGGATTCCGCTCTACTGCGCGCCCTGAACATCCCGGCCCGCGGCGCCAGCGGCTCGTGCGAGTTCTGGGTACAGCCGCCCGCCGGCGAGGGCACTTGGCTCAACATGAGCACGAGCGGCGGCCGTACCGGGTATCGCGAGCACGGTCTGCTGGGAAACGGCTTTGCCGATGGTGGGCCGCCGAGCTGCTACCCGGTCACGCCGCGCCCCGTGATCCATGAAGACTGGAACGCCAACAATAAAATGTTGTGGCGGGAAAAGCATCCGTGGGGCGAAAGCTATCCCGGCAACAGCGACGGGCTGGCACAAGCGCTGGCTGACCTGGACCAGTTCGCACTGACCGGCGAGGCACCGCACGGTAGCGGCTCTCCTCCGGGTGGCGACCGCTATCAGATTCATTACAGCGATGTTACGCTAAATCTGTTCAACATCACGCCGCAGCGCTGGTTGGATGTGCGTTTCCCTCAGGCTTCACCATCCGCGACACACATCCCGCTGGAGCACGTGAAGTACTGGACGAATCCCCCGGAGTGTGTCATGGACAACTGGGTCGAGGTAATCACCAACCCGCCGGCTCTGGGGCAGGAGATCTGGTGCCACATTGAGTTCGACCTGGCATCTTTACTTGGGCTCGGTGATATGAACTGCGACGGCGAGGTAACCTGGCGCGACATCGATCCCTTCGTGCTCGCTCTGGATGGAGCAGACGCCTACTACAGTCAGTACGGTAACTGTAATTACAACCGCGCCGACTGCAATGCCGACGGTGCCGTCTCGTGGCGCGACATTGACGCGTTCGTCGAGTTGATCGGGCGATAGCGTCTACGCCAGAGGGAGGGCGAGGCTCCTGCTCCTGCTGGGGAGGGCGAGGCTCCTGCCGA
>JAGMDK010000405.1 GCA_023128695.1 Phycisphaerae bacterium | reverse complement strand
GAAGTGTCATGGACCCCGCCATCCCTTCTGCCCTCCAATCGGCTTCCCTCCACGCCCGGACCGTGGTACTCTTCCCGGTCTCAGGTAGCGTGCCCACTCATTTGTGCCGGGGAAGGGGTAAGGCCGGTGTTGCAGGCTGGCAGCGCCGGCCGGGGCATGACGTAAGCGTTCCAGTATCTGGCGAGGAAACCAATGAACCCTCACGGCACGGTTTTCGGATTCAAGAGCGGTGACAAGGGGCCGTTGGCAGGCGAGGTTCTGCTCGTCCCCCTGCTGGCCAAGCCTCAGCCGCCCATGGAGTTGGTCGCGCGGATCGACAAGCTCTGCGGCGACGCCGTCTCCGAGCTGCTCGCGGTCAAGGCGGTTCGCGAAGAAGTTGGACATCTGAGCCACACGACCCGTTCCGGGCCCTGTCGGCGGGTCCTGCTCGTCAGCCTGGGCGCTGCCGAGAAGGTCGCGGCCCACGAAATTCGCAATGCCGCCGCCGCGACGGCCCGGTGGCTGACGGCGGAACGACTGACGAGTGCCACGCTGTGGATCGATGGGCTGGCGACCAGCGGCGTCGATCAGGCCACCGCGGAGTGGGCCATAGGCTTGGCTTTGGCCGGCTTTCGTTTTACCGGTTACAAGGAGCGCGATGAGAAGGTGCCGACCAGGGTCCAGGTGTACGTTCGCTCCAGCGAGTCCGGACACGTGGCCCGGGTCAGGCCCGAAATCCGCGCGGCCCTCACGGTGGCGGAGGCGGTCAACTACACTCGCCGTCTGGCACACGAGCCCGGCAACGTCATCAACCCGGCTACCTTGGCGGCCGAGGCCCGCAAGCTCGCCCGGGCGGCCAAGCTCAAATGCACCGTCTTCACAGCCGACCGGCTCAAACAGATGGGGATGAACGGCTTGCTGGCGGTCGGGCAAGGGGCGCGGTACCCGTCGTGCCTGATCCAGCTTGAATACCGCGGCGCGCCCCGCGCTCGGGCCACCACCGTGCTCGTCGGGAAAGGGATCACCTTCGACACCGGCGGCTACTCCATCAAACCCTCGTCCGGGCTCGATGGGATGAAGTTTGACATGAGCGGCGGTGCCACGGTGCTTGGCGTGCTGAAGGCCGCCGCCGCCTTGAAGCTCGAGTGCAACCTGATCGGTCTCATTGCCGCCGCGGAGAATGCCGTCTCCGACAAGTCATATCGCCCAGGCGACATCCTGAAGATGATGAGCGGGAAGACCGTCGAGGTGATTAATACGGACGCCGAAGGTCGGCTGGTGCTGGCCGACGCCTTGTGGTACGCGCAGCAGAAGCTGAAACCGTCCGCGCTGATCGACGTCGCCACGCTGACCGGCGGAGTCGGCGTCGCCCTGGGCACGGCGGCCGCCGGCATCATGAGCAACGACGATGCCCTCGCGGGCGACCTGGGCGAGGCCGGCCGGCGAACGCACGAGCGGCTGTGGCGCTTGCCGTTGTGGGACGATTACAAGGAGTTGCTCAAGAGCACCGAGGCCGATATCAAGAACGCCGGCGGCAAACGCGACGCGCACTGCATCGCGGGCGGCATGTTCCTGAAGGAGTTTGTGAAGAAAGGCACCCCTTGGGCCCACCTCGATATCGCCGCCGTGGCCAACCCGGAAAACGGCAAAGGCCCCACGGGCAAAGGTGCCAGCGGCTTCGGCGTGCGGCTACTGATCGAGTTTCTGCGGTTCCGGGGCGCCTGACGTGAGCTGTGATGACCGAGTGTGGTCCCAATTCAAATATCGACCTCCCCCGGATCGAACGCGCCGTCCGTGAGATTCTCATCGCGGTCGGCGAAGACCCCGAGCGCGACGGCCTGCGGGAGACGCCGCGGCGTGTGGCACACATGTATAGCGAGTTGTTCTCCGGCCTGCACGAATCGCCCGAGCCGCATCTGAAGGCCATGTTTGATGAGGATCATCATGAGATGGTGATCCTCCGCGACATACCGTTCAACAGCATGTGCGAACACCATCTGATGCCCTTCCAGGGCCAGGCCCATATCGCGTACATCCCCGGCGGCAAGGTTCTGGGTCTCTCGAAGCTCGCCCGCCTAGTGGACGTTTTCGCGCATCGGCCACAGGTTCAGGAACGGCTCACGTCGCAGGTCGCCGACGTGCTGGCCCAGCGTCTGCACGTCAAGGGCTGTGCGGTCATAATGGAGGCGGTCCACTCCTGCATTACCTGCCGCGGCGTGAAAAAGCCCGGCAGCATCATGGTCACCTCGGCTCTGCGCGGCCTGATGCAATCCAACCCGGCTACCCGCGCCGAGGTCTTGGTGCTGCTGCACAAACATTAACCCGGCCCAGCCCATGGAAGGGAGGGCGAAGCTCCCGCTGAGCCGCGGCGCTCCCGGCTCGGCGGGAGCCTCGCCCTCCCGCAGGAGCCTCGCCCTCCCGCTCACCCACCGTCGGGTTGCTCTCGTAGCAGTAGAATGTGTCCCGGCCATTTGATAGTATATCTATATGCGAATCCGGAAACGTTGGAACGGGTTGAAGGCGGCGCTGGCCACGCTGACGGCATTCCTGCTCGGCGGCAGCGCCTGGGGTTGGGACACGCAAATCTACGGCGAGCACTATCTTTCCGCCCAGACGGAAACCGACCAGGTGCCGGAATCGAGCGGCGTAGTGGCCGGCCGGCTCAGCGCGGACTTGTATTGGACCAACAACGATTCCGGCCATCCGGCACGCCTGTGGGTGTTTCGGCTGACCGAAGCGGACGAAGCGGCGGGTGTCGCCAGGAATCTGGGCTACGTCAATCTGTCCGGGGCCTCGAGTTCCGATTGGGAGGACGTCGCCACAGGACCCGGCAACACCATCTATGTCTTCGACGGCGGCGATAACCCGCCCTGTGGGCGAACCAGTAAGCGCATTCACCGCTTCGTCGAGCCGGCCATCGATCCGGACGGGGCCCCGGTGGCCCTGTCGGTGGCATACGAGTCGATCCGCTTCGAGTACCCGGATACGGCCGACCCTTCGCAGCCGGCCGATTCGGACGATGAACGCTACGACGCCGAGTCGCTCGCGGTTCACCCGCTCAGCGGCGACATTTACGTCGTCACCAAGCGCAACAACTCGAACGTTCCCGTCTCTTACGTGTACAAGCTTTCGGCCGCCGAGCTGAACTGGGGCTCGGACGACATTCATGTGCTGGAGTTCATCGCCGACATCTCCGCGGCGGTGCCGTCCGGCCCCACCGGCATGGACCTCGACGCGGAGGGCCGGCGGCTGGTCGTCCGCAACTACTGGGCGGCGTACGAATTCACGCTCCCCACGAGCCAACCCTTTGACGACATCTTCCAGACGACGCCGCTGGCGATCAATCTGCAAGTGCCGGCCGAACCGCAGGGGGAGGCCGTCTGCTATCACCTCAACGGCGGCGATCTCATCACCACGAGCGAGGCTCCCAGCGGTTCCGATTACGCGGTCATCTATCGCACGCCGTGGCTGCTCGCCAACCTCCAGGTCAGTGACGTCACGATGACGTCGGCGCGGGTGGCCTGGCGGACGCGGGAGGCCTCGGACTCGCGCGTGGACTACGGCGAAACGACCGGTTACGGCTCGTATGTGTCCGATCCGAGCGCCGTCACGCAGCACGTGTTGGACCTCCCCGGCCTGTCCTCGCAGACGCGGTATTACTTCCGGGTTACCTCCGGCGCGTTGGCCTACCCGGCTCCCGCCGTCGCGGACACGGTTTTCTTTGATACCGCCGGCTGTCCCGGCGATTGCAATTGCGACTGGATGATTTCCTGGCGTGACATCGACTTCTTCGTGGCCGCGATGAACGATAACGTGGCGGCCTGGGAGGCCCTGTTTGCCCCCGGGACGCCGAGTTGCCCTTTCGAGAACAATGACTTGAATGGCGACGGCACCGTCACGTGGCGCGACATCGATCCCTTCGTCGCGAAAATGAATACCACCTGCCCCTGAGGATCGGCACGCTTCGGCCGGGGGAAACTAACAACTAATCCGGATAATTCACCGCGGAGCACGCTGAGATCGC
>JAGMDK010000404.1 GCA_023128695.1 Phycisphaerae bacterium | reverse complement strand
GGCCGACACGGCCGTGCCACCCATCAATGCAACGCTGACAGAACACTAGTCGTGCAACAGATGAACAGCGGTACTATTCGGTATCCGGATAGGGGGCCGCGCTGTAGGGACGGCCGAATTCCTGAACCCAGTAAATCTGGTACTCCCCGCCAACCCGGACCGCAACCCCCAGTTCCGTGAAGGCGGGATTCAAGACGTTTTCGCGGTGCTCCGGGCTGTCCATCCAGTCCTGGACCGCCTCCACGGGACTGGGCTGACCGGCCGCCAGGTTTTCACCAATGGACCAGTATTCGTAGCCGAACTCGTCGGCCCGCTCGTCCAGCGTCGAGCCCGTCACGGGATTGACGTGGTCGAAAAACTGGTAATGGATCAGCTCGCAGGCATACTGTTCCGCCTGCTGCTCGAGCGTGGCGTTGTACATCACCGAATCCAGGCCCTGGTAGGCCCGTTCAACATTAACCAGCCGGAGCACTTCCGAGCGCCAATAAGCGGCTTCGAGCGGTTCGTCGCAGCCGGGAAAACTCAGGGACAGGCTATCGGAGAGGCTGCCGGCGGGATGTTCGTCGAACGAGGTCAGGCCGCCGTTCCGGTCGGATTCGCTGGCCGGGGTGTTGTTCGTCCCGACCTCGGTCAGCAGCCCACTGCCCGTGGACCCGCCGGCACCGCTATTCCCGCCGGCCGGGACGGAAACGCCGGAATCGTCGTCCGCGCCTGGAATCCGGGGCCCGTCGAGCGCGGCTCCCTGTGGACAGCCGGCCGGGAGCAGGCTCGCCAATACGCACAGCGTTAAAAACAGCCCCAGACGTCTCATGACAGCTCCAGACGTCGCCGAATTGGACAATCCGGCGCAGCAAAAGCTCAAGTATCCATCTAATATACAAGAAACGGCCCCTTGATGCGACTCCGAGTCGCCCACATACTAATTAACGGTCTGATTAGTTGGTGCGCGTATTGCTGAGGAGTTCCGCATGCGAAGGCCGCGTTTGTTCATCTTGTTGGGCCTGACAGCCCCGCTCTTGCTGGTGTCGCTGAACCTCGGCGGCTGTAACCTCTTGGAACCCACGACCGGCGGCGTCATCCTCTTCAACCTGCCGCCCACAGTCATCCTGACGGCGATTCCCGATCCCCCGCGCGGGGTCTCTCCGCTGATGGTGCAATTCAACTCGTCCGACAGCACCGACGACGGCGTGATCGTCAACCGGGTCTGGGATTTCGGCGACGGCGACACCAGCCAAGACATCTCGCCGTTGCACATCTTCGAGACCAACGGCGAATACACCGTCCAGTTGACGCTGACCGATGATGATGGCGCCTCGGCCACGGGCAAGCTCACCATCATCGTCACCGAACGGCCCGTGGCCGAATTTACCGTCACGTACTTGCCGGACGATCCCGCCGCCAATCCCGTTCCGGGCCGCGTGACGGCTGACGTCGCGCCCGCCACGTTTGAGTTTGACGGTACCGCTTCCTATGATCCCGACGCCGAGGAAGGCGACCGGCTCCTGTATTCCTGGGATTTCGGCGACGGGGCCCAGGAAAAGTTCGCGACCGTCCCCCATACCTTCGCAACCCCCGGCACCTACCGCGTCACGCTCACGGTCACGGATGCCACCGGTGTGGTCGGGACGTCGGAAAAGATCATTTCGATCGGGATTCCGCGGCCTGAGATCACCTTCCGTTCGCCGCCCGACGACGTGCGTGACATGGTCTGCTCGGCGGACTCGCCGTTATGGGTCCAGATCGTCTTCGATGTCGAGCCGGGCATCCCGTACACCATTCGAGCCGGGCTGGATCCGGACCGCGACCCCGCCAGCGCCGACGACATCCAACTCGACGAAGACGCCACGGATAACGTGCTGGTCAACGACTTGAACCTAACCGTCCCCACGGCCCTGGATTTGCCCGCCGACATCGCCACCGGGACCTACGGCTTGTGGGTTGAGCTGGCCACCGACCGAACCACCCCCACCCGGATCTACGCCGAGGCGGATATACACGTTGTCTCGGCGTTTACAACTGAGATCGGCGGCACCACGGCACCCCCGCTGCTGCCGGTGCTCAATTATACCAACCCGGCCTGGGCGGTAGTCATGCCGCCGACCAGCGGTACCCAGATCTTCGAGCTCGGCCGGCTCAACAGCGGTGATCGTCTCTTCCTCAGCCTGTTGACCACACCGGGGTATAGTGCCACATACACGCAAGAGGGCTACAGCCTGCTGATCCTGGACGACCAGCTTGAGATGTACGCGTGGTACGATGACTCGCTGGTGCTCTTCTCGCCCAACTCCAAGCTCGTCATCGGGGGCAATCGCCCGCGTTACTACATGGTGTTGAACGCCCCCGCCCCCGCGCTCGTCCCCAGTGTAAGCATCCGCGTCCAAACGGACCCCGCGACGATCGTTCCGTCACGCACCCAGTACATTTATCTTGATTTCACCGCCGCCGGCAGCATTTCGGTCGCCGGCTCCGCGCTGTTCGACGTGCCCGATTTCTACCTCAAAGGGGCTCCGAACGACGACCTCATCATGGACAACGTGCGCGCTCGGGTCGAGTCGCGACTCGGGCCCTACAATTTCGTCGTCGTCACCTCGACCCCCAACAATCCCGTGGCGGCCCCCACCCAGCCGCACAACACGATCTATTTCGACACCTCCGGCCTCGTCAGCGTCACGGGGAATCTGCTCAGCGTCATTCCGGACCGCAACGGAGATGGGGTGGGCAACGCCGGCGATTTGCAGTGTTTCGGCCTGTCCAGTTATCTTGATCCCCGCAATGACACGCTGACCGGCAGGGCCGCTGTGGATGTGGCCTACCTCGACGCGTACTTCACGGCCTATCGCGCCTCCCTGTTCCCGGCGCAACCGCCCCTGAGCGATAAAGAGTTGGCGGTCGCGATCAGCAACGCCGTCCTGCACCAAATCGGCTTCCTGTCAGGGCTGCGCGAAACCACCGGCACGCTCGATGGCGCGGCGGTCAACGACGTCATGACCAGCAACATCACCGCGGCGGACAACACGGCCTTGGACTTTGTCACGGCGGATCTGGCCGACACCGACGTCGGCCGACAGAACGCCCCGGCGTTCTTGGGGGATGTTTTCCGCAACTAAGACCGCCCAAAAACGTGTGGCACAGGTTTCCAGCCTATGGGGTCGGAATAGCAATCGGGCGCGTTTCCGAAAGTAATGATATATTGCATATTGCTGTAAAAACCCGATAATGTGTCATTGATTGGTTCCGTGTTTCGGGTAAAATGGGTACGCAGAAGCAGATCATATCGATCTCGGTGAAGGCGTGCCGTGTTTGCAGCCCAAGGCCGAGAGCGGGTTGGATAAGGTCATGGGTAAGATCACTATCGAAGATATTAGCCGAGAGACAGAACTTTCACGCGGAACCGTATCGAGAGCTTTAAACGACCGTCCGGACATCAGCACCAAGACCAAGCAACGGGTCTTGGAAGCGTGTCGCAAACTCAACTACGTTCCCAGTCATGCGGCCCGCTCCCTCGCCACGGGACGCTGTTACGCGGTTGCTGTGGTTGTTGACGACCTCCGCTCAGCTTTTGCCGGCTGTTTCCTGCGGGGGGTGCTGGCCCGGGCGCGCGACGAACGCTATGCGGTTCATGCTTTCGAACTCGGCGCCGACCCCCAGACCGCCGTCGAGCATCTTTGCACGGTGGCAAGCGAGCGCGTCGACAGCGTGCTGCTGGCAACCTCCCTGCCGACTGACCTCGCACGTCAGCTTACGGCGGCCATGGAGGCGCGGCCGCTCGTGACTTGTGATCTCATTGAGGGCATCGCGTGTGATACGTTCGCGCCGGATCATGTTGAAGCCGGTCGTCTGGCGGCCCGCCATATCATCCAGGACGACATCGCTGACATCGTGTATGTTCACGAGACCGGCTCCGCCACCGCGAGCAAGTGCTTGGCAGGTTTCCACGAAATTTGCCGCGAGCGCGGCTTGGCGCCTGACCAGCTCACGATCGAGGTCGCAGCAAGTGGTACTGACCGGCTCGAGCCCGTCCGCGACCGCTTGGCGGAGGCCCGGGCCGTCGCGGCCAGCAACGACTATCTGGCAATCGATCTGATGCTGCTCTGCTGTGAGATGGGGCGAATCCCGGCCCGGGATATCGCCATTATCGGCCAGGGCAACGAGCTGGTCGGAACTTGCATCTCGCCAACCTTGACGACGGTTGATCTTTGTGGCGAGGAAATCGGTCGGCGTGCCATGGACCTCGCGGTTCAGCGTATCTCCAAGACCCGTCAGGATGCCCCTCAGCACATCCAGGTACCGCCGCTCCTCATCGTGCGAGAATCCACGCGCTGCGCATAGCCGGTGGTGTTAATCCTGAGCGGCTTGACGCCGGAGCGGGCTATCGGCTACATTTCTGCATGAGTCGTGGAATACTCGTTACGGGTAGAGCCCAAGGTTACGCTCCCCGCCGGTCTTACGCCGTTTGGAGGACCGGGGGGGGTGGGTGGGTGTGCCCGAGCAGATGGCTCGTCCGGGACAAGCACTGCTTTGCCGATACTCGGCGGCGAGCGTGTGTCACGGAAATCACAGGAGTAAGCCTCATGCAAATAACCGTCACCGGCCGACACATGGGCGTGCCCGAGGCCCTCAAACAGTATTGTGTGGAGAAAGCAGACCGCCTGCCGCGGTTCCTGGATCGCATTCAGTCCATCGAGGTGGTCCTGGATGGAAAGGAAGGCATGCACACCGCCGAGATGATCGTGCACGCCGCCGGCGCCCCCCAGCCGTTCGTGGCGCGCGAGATGAATGCAGATGCCTTCGCGGCGGTCGACCTGTTGCTGGACAAGATTGAAGGCCAATTGCGGCGTTACAAGGAAAAGCATCGGAACCGCAAGCATCCTCCCCGGGGATCGACCGAGTTGCCTTCTGTCTAAGCAGGATCCGCGGTCACGGGAACCGGAGACCAATATGAAACTGCTCGACCTGGTTCACCCAGATTCCATAATAGCCGAGTTGGAGTCGACGGAGCGCAATGGGGTGATCCGGGAGTTAGTGCAGGTATTAGGGGATGTGAAGTTGATCGACCCGGAGTCGATCGACGGGATCGTCCGGTCGATCGTGACGCGGGAACGCACGCGCGGCACGACCGGGTTCGGCAAAGGCGTTGCGGTTCCGCACGCCAAGGTGGAGGGTCTGAAGCGGATTGCGACGGCGGTGGGACGGAGTACGGCCGGGGTGGATTTCACCTCGCTCGATGGTCGGCCGGTACACATTGTGTTCCTAATTATAAGTCCCGACGATCAGCCGGAAGAGCACTTACGGGCCATGGACCTGATTTTCCGGCACCTGCAACAGGAGAAGTTCCGCAAGTTTCTGCGACAGTCGGACCAACCCGAAAAGGTATACGACCTGCTCAAGGAGGCCGACGAACAGACGCTGGTGGCGTAGCCGGCCGTTGTGCGCAGACGTGCAGATGTGTTAAGAAAATGGAACGGATGGACCCCCGCGTGGCAGTGGAACGAGAAATCGTCATCCCAAACAAGGAAGGCTTGCACTTCCGCCCGATTATGCAGTTTGTGGATATCGCGCAGCGTTTCGCGTCCGGGCTGACGGTGCACTGCGAAGACCGCCAGGCCGACGGACGCAGCCCCATGGAAATGTTAATGCTGATCGCCACGCAAGGGGCCCGAGTACGTGTGGTGGCCGACGGCACCGACGCCGAGGAGCTGATCACGGAGTTAATCGGACTCGTTGAATCAGGATTTGGTGAAACATAGCTTGGCGCGGCCTTCGGCCGCAACCAAAGAGGATTCCAGTGGCACACCAGCTCCTCAATTGAGGGTTGACGGTGCGCTAGTTGAAAATGTACGCGGGGTACGAAGAAATCGAGGAATAGTATTACAAGACGGCACGACGCGGCCGCGCTGAGACGCGGCCGCCAACGCCGCGGTAACCGCGGCCCATGATCACAAAAAAAGGCATCACCGCCTCGCCCGGCGTGGCGATCGGTTCTGTGTTGGTATTGGACACGGAAGAATATCGCATCCCACGCCGGACGATCGATGTGGTTCAACTGCCGGGGCAGATCCGCAACCTGGACGCTGCCCTGGAGGCCTCGCGTCAGGAGGTCAGTGAGCTGCGGATGGCGGCTGCGCGCAAACTCGGCGACGAGACCGCCGTCATCTTCGACTTCCATGAGCAGTTCATTTCCGATCCCAAGCTGCGCGACGGCGTCGTCGCGCTCATCGAGAAACACCACTACACCGCGGCGTTCGCCTTCGGGCAGGTGATGAATCAGCGGCAACGGCAGTTCCAAGACATCCCCGACCCATATTTGAAGGAGCGCGTCCGCGACCTGTTCGACATCGAGAAGCGGGTCCTCCGGCACGTGCTGGGCCGCGCCCGGGAGGACATGACCCGCCTCACCGAGCCGGTCATCATTGTCGCCAACGACATCACCCCCTCCCAGGCCATCTTACTCGACCGGCAGCACACGCTCGGCTTCGCCATCAACGTCGGCGGGCAAACCTCGCACACCTCGATCATCGCGCGCATGCTCGGGATTCCCGCCGTCGTGGCGCTCAACGACATCACCGCGGACGTGGCCGGCGGCGAGTTGCTCGTCGTGGACGGGACCAACGGCATCGTCGTCGCCAACCCCGACAAGGAAACCATCGCCCGCTACGAGGAGCAGCGGCGTAACTACGAGCGTTTTGCCGGCAAGCTGCGGGCCCTCCGCGACGAACCGGCCATCACCCGCGACGGCGTGCCGATCCAGTTGTTGGCCAACATCGAAGTCCCGCAGGAAGCCGAACACGCCTTCGAGTCCGGAGCCGAGGGCATCGGGCTCTACCGCACGGAACTGCTGTTCCTCGCGACCCCGCGGATCCCCAGCGAGGAGGAGCAATACGAAGCGTTCCGCAAGGTGGCCCAGGCCGCGGATGGCAAGCCCGTAATCATCCGCACAATCGACCTGGGGGCCGACAAGCTCTCGCCGGCGATGGGCCCGCAGCACGACCACAATCCGGTCCTGGGGCTACGTTCGCTGCGCTATTGCCTGCTGCATCTGGACATGTTCAAGATGCACCTGCGGGCGATACTGCGGGCCTCCGTGGAGGGCGACGTCCGCATCATGTTCCCCATGATCTCAAGCGTCATGGAATTGCGGCAGGCCAAAGCCACCCTGGCCGACGTAATGGAGGACCTCGAGGAGGAGGGCATCCCCTTCCGCCGCGACATCCCAATCGGCATGATGGTCGAGACCCCGGCGGCGGCCCTGCTCAGCACCACGTTCACCCGGGAGGCCGCGTTCCTGAGCATCGGCACCAACGACCTGACGCAATACACGCTGGCCGTGGATCGCGCGAATGAGCGCGTCGCGCACCTGTACTCCGCACACAATCCCGCCGTCCTCAAGCTTATTCACCAGGTCATCCGGGCGGCCCACCGGCGAAAAGTGGCCGTCAGCCTGTGCGGGGAGATGGCGGGGACGGCGATCTACTGTCAACTGTTGCTCGGGCTGGGACTGCAAAGTATGTCGATGGCGCCCGCGGACATACCCTCGATCAAACGCGTCATCCGGGCCACGACCATGGAGCATTGCCAGATGATCGCCCGCAAGGTCATGCAGTTCGATGCGGATCGGCAGGTCTTGAATTACCTGCGGGACGAATTCCGGGGCCTCGATCCGGAGGATCAATCGTGACGGCCGCTCAGCCCACCCCACCACCGACAACTGCTCCCGCGGGCGAGCGCTTCCGCGTGGCGATGGAATACGCCCTCGGCGGGGACCTGCGCTTCCTGTCGCATCACGACGAACTGCGGTTGTTGGCCCGGGCGGTCGTTCGCGCCCGTTGGCCGGTGGCATACTCACGGGGGTTTAATCCGCTGCCGCGCCTGGTCGTGCCGTTGCCGCGCAGTTTGGGGACCGCGGCCGAGTGCCAGTTGGCGCTGGTCGATCTGGGCGTGCCCCGCCGCCCGGAAGACTTGTTCGCCAGCCTCTCGTCCGCGCTGCCGGCCGGCTGTCGACTGCTGCGGATCATCGCGCCGGCCCC
>JAGMDK010000403.1 GCA_023128695.1 Phycisphaerae bacterium | reverse complement strand
TTCCGACCGAAGCCGACTTTTGCGGTGGACTGTTACCGCAGTGCCCGCCGCAAAGCGCGGCGGGCGCGCTGGGCGTCGTCGGCGTTCACGAAACGGAGATAGGTCACCGAGCGGCCGCCGATGACCGCGGCCGAGACGCCCCGGAGGTTGAGCCCTTCATCCGCCAGGGCGCGGGTGATCCGCTCGCCCAGGCCGGACTGATTAGGACCTACCACGCGGAGCGCGCACATGCTCGCGGCCTTCGCCAGGTTGGCCTCCGCGGCCGCGCGGATCTGAGCCGTGCCCTTCAACGGAGCCATGAAGACCACCGCCTTGCCGCGCTTATCCGGGCGGGAAATGACGAACTCGAGATTCGCCCCGGCTTGCGAGAGCAGCTCGAGTTTCTTCAAGAGTGCCCGCGGACTGTCGGAAAGCTCCCCGGCCCAGACATCAACCTTATTGATCTCGAACGCCATCGTGCGTCTCCTTCACGAAGTAAGCGGCGGCGGACTGCTAAGTCGCATATAACGCTTACCATTCATTGAGGGAACGAAAAAGTGCTTCCATCTTTCCGAGCATCGCCCGCAGCGCCTGGCCGCGGTGGCTCAGGGCGTTCTTCTGCTCGGGCGGCAACTCGGCCGCGGTCAGCCCGAGCTCCGGAAGCAAGAAGTGCGGGTCGTAGCCGAAGCCGTTTTGGCCGCGGGGCTGGTCGATGATCATACCCTCCACAGCACCTTCACTTTCGAGCACCACCTGGCCGTCCTTGACGAACGCCATTGCACAGTGGAAGCGGGCGGTGCGCCGTTGCGGGGGCACGTTTGCCAGGGCCCGCACGAGCTTGCGATTGTTGGCGGCATAGTCGTGGGGCACACCCCCGTAGCGGGCCGAGTGCACCCCGGGAGCGCCGTCCAGGGCGTCCACTTCGAGCCCCGAATCGTCCGCCAGAGTAGGCAGACCCGTCGCATCGGCGTAGTACAGTGCCTTGAGCCGGGCGTTTTCCGCGAATGTGGTCCCGGTCTCTTCCGCTTCCGGAACGTCGGGATACTCCTCAAGCCCGTGACAGACCAGCGGCGTGTGTACCGCGATTTCACGCATCTCGCGCAGCTTGCCGGCGTTGCGGGTGGCGAGCAGGACGTGCGGCATGGCGCTTACCGCTCCTCCAGCGCGGCGCGCTGACGTTGGGCCCGTGGAATGATGACCGGGAATGACGGCGTCGGGGTGCGCTCCTTTACCTCGCCGGTCCGCGGGTCGCGATGGATGTCGAACCGCTTGTGGCCGTTGTGCAGGCTGATGGGAAATCGTTTTTGGGCATCCGACATGTCCGGGTCCACGATCGACATCGTGGTCGTCACCCGCCCCGCCAGCGCGTTCTCGCGCTGCATCTCCGCCACCGCCCCGAAGGGATAGACCCCGAGGTAGACCGAGCTGCGGGCCGGCGCGTGGTGGAAGTAAGCTTCTTCGCCTTGCTGGCGCAGATAGCGGCAATATTCCTCGGCGGCCATTCGCCGGCTGCGCATCGTCTCGGTGTTGTAGAAGACCGCGACGTGCAGGGACCAGTAGCCGTCGACGTTGGTCAGATCCCACTCCGGATGCGACGAGCGATAGGTCGGCAACATGTCCATCGAGGCCAGGATGAACGGCCATACGTCGCTGCCCTCGAACTGTAGGGAGCGGATCAGTTCCAGGTCGCGGAGGGGGTTGGGTTTGTACCGCTCGCCGCCTTCCTCGCCGCCGTACACCCGCAGATAGCGTCCGTAGTAGATGGCGGCGCGGTCCTCGTCGCTGAGGACCTGGACGAGGTTGGCTTTCAGGCCGGGCACCTGCTTGAAAGCCTGGGCGTATTTCTCGGCCAGTTGGAAACGCTTGGGGCCGCGCAGCTCGATGCAGAGGATGGCCCAGATTTCCTCTTGGGTCTGCGGGCCAATGGTCCAGCCGGTGCGTCCCGTCTGGCAGCCGGCGGCAGCCAGGAGTGTCCACAGCAAGAGGGCCGCGAGCGGGATTCGAATTGTCAGTGATTCGCGCGGCACGGTTTCTCGTCCTTACTATATAGTCACGCGCGATTGTGCGGCGGTATTTTCATTCGCACGACCGCGCGGGCAGGGACTCGGCAATGCTGGCGGTGCACAGAACGTGTGTCTGTCCGCTCCGGATCAACACCGAACCGGGGGCGGCCCGCGTGAACGCGCGCGGGATTTCGACCGGTCGCAGCTCGTCCACTCGGCGATCGTCGCGTTGCATGTTGACATTGGTAGCATGGTCGGGCGTCAGACGCAACGCCAAGTGGAGCGGATTCGGGTCATACCCAGGGCAATCGCATTCTCGCGTAACCGATCCTATTCACAGGGATCCTATTCACAGGGTGGAGCGGGCGTCTGAGCTTGTGAATCAAATCGTTGGGACGTACTGGCCAATCCTGCTCGCGGCCACG
>JAGMDK010000402.1 GCA_023128695.1 Phycisphaerae bacterium | reverse complement strand
TCGCCCTCCCATGGCGACGGACTTTATCTGAAATTGCTTTAGATAGTCGGCGTTATCTTTCGCCCCGCTGGGGCCCGCCTCCCTGCGCCAACGCACCCGGGGGCCGCCATCCGAAAACCGTTCTGGCTGGCATTTGGAGGGCAGGGGCGTCCGCCACAAAAAATAGCCACACCCGCTGCACCAGGCACTTGATGGTACAGTTAGGTTGCCCGTATACTCCCATATCTAGAGAGCCCTGAACAGCGAAGCTTGGGAGTGCCGTTGATGTCGATTTTCCGAATGAAGAAGTGGTGGGCGGCAGTCCTCGTCTGCGGAGCCTGCACGGTATTTCAGTTCCTGCCGGGTGGCTGCGTGGATTACTACGCAAGAGCCGCGTTCACCTCGATCGATTTCTGCTCCATTTTCAACTGCGAAAGCGGACAGTACGTCGACCTCTGTGGCACCTATCCGCTCTTCATGGACTGTCCGCGGTGAAAGCGTATCTTGGATCGTAGTTCGTCATTGACTGAGAGTATGCCATGCGCAGCCGTCACAATCGTGTAATCCGTCTCACCCAACTAGCCTCGCTTGCCTTCATTGCCGGCACGTGCTTTCAGTTCGGCGGCTGTTATGGTCCGGCTGACATTGCCGGTTATTTGGCCAACTTCAATCCCTGCCAGACGATCCTGAAGTGTAATCCGTATGAGTATCGCTTTGTCCAGGCAGGCTATGAAGGCCCCGGCGTCGACCCGGATCTCGATCCGTTTTGCACTTGGCCGCCGTTTTGCGCGTTGTCCGGCATTCAAGACCCGCTCAGTCCTTGATTGAATCAATTCGCGGGTGCCCCGAGTTGTGTGCCACTGCTCTTGAGCTTGCTGCTGGTGCGAGATTCCTATCTCGCACCAGCGAGTGGCACACCTGCCCGGCGGTTATTCGTCCGTCATCTTGAACCGCTGCCGGGCGTCGTCTCGCCGGGGGCCGAAGGCGCGTTCCACTTTGTCGCGCGAGCTGCGCCTGACGACCAGGTCGCCGGCCACGAGGCGTAACAGATTGCCGTGCTGGTCGGCATACAGCAGGGCGGGCCGGTCGATGAGGCCCTCGCGCACCTCAAAGGCGTAGGCCTTGCCGGCGTGGCCCGCCAACTCGCGCTCGCCGAGGAACGTGATGATCTGCGATGAGAGGGAGCGGGTCTCGGTGTTGTAGATTGCAAAGGCGTGGGGCTCTCGCGGAGCAGTGTACAGAAGTCCGGGCAACAGCCGCACCCACGCCAGATCGAGATATACCGGCCCGACGCCGAGCGGTTTGCCCGGGTCCGGCAATGTGCGGTCCAGGCTGGTTGTGAAGCTGGAAAACAGCACGTCGTCCTTGCGGATGACCCGATCGGTCTTGATCAGTAATTCCTGGGGCTCAACATCCGGGGCCGGGACCTGGGTCAACTGATTCTCGATCAGCTCGTTCTGCATGTCAAAGCTGGTGAACATGTCCAGCCGGGTGTGGCGGATCGTCCCGTCGTCGGCGAAACGCCAGGACCGCTCGCGGATACGCAGCCCTTCCCGCACGTCCCGATGCTCCGCGCCCCGATTGGTGAACTCGTATTCCTCCCGCGACGCACGGCGACTGAGATAACCGATCGCTCGGCGCCCGATCGTTATTTCATAATAGTGCTCCGTCTCGTCGAGGCGTACGCGGGAGGCCTGCTGGTGCAGTTTCTCGATCAGTGTCCGCCCGCGCTCGAAAGCGGTCGTCAATTGCTCGGCTTCCCCCGGGTCGTAATGCACATGCAGCGTGCCGATGAGTTGCTCAAAATCCTGTCGCAAACGCCGCTGCTCCGCCTCGTCCGCGATCGTGCCGCTGTATACGAACACCCACACGGTGCTGGGGTCGAAGGGCACGCACAGGCAATGCGTCCGCGTCCGGGTGGCGCCGATCTTCGAGGCATACGTCAACAGCGCCCCCGCCCGCGGCGGCAGCTTCCAGGTCTCCCACTCCAGGCGCTCGGCGTTGGCGCTCTCGGCCACGGCTTTCCCGAAATCGATCACCCAATCCTCGAAGGACGGCAGGCGCATGCTCGGGTGCTCGTCCTCGCCGTCCGGAACGACGATCGGCTGGACGCGGAAGACCAAGATCTGGAGGCCCTGTTGGCCGCCGGCGCTGCGCCCCCGCATCAGGCCGATCGAGTTCTTGAACTGCTGAAAACGTGAGCGGTCGTAGCTCCACCCCGCGGGGACCTGCATCTCGAAGCCGAACGCCGGTTCGGTGTAACTCACCGTCGGCATGCCGGCGGGGGTCGGTCGTGAGTCTTGGCCGAGCACGGGCTGTGCACAGATGCTCATCAGGCCGAGCAGAACGAAGGCGATCCAAAAGTGCGCGTTCAGCGCGGTCATGCGCGACCGATTGTGGTTCTCTCTTGCATGGCACCTCATCGGCAGAACCTCTCAACTTTGGATTAGCAACATTGTCGCAGTTTCGCTACGCTGCTCAACTTGTCAAACGGAGATCGCGCCGTGGTTCTCGCGTTCCTTGACTTCGTCGTACAGCTTTCCTGGGCGTCGGTCTGGTTCTGGCTGCTGGGCCTGATCGGGTTGGTCTGGGCTCGTCGCCATCTGCAACTGAACCGCGCCGACAGCGAACCGATCCTGTCGCCGGCGGACGCGGCGGGGGCAGACGACGCACTGCCGAAGCTGACCGTGCTGGTCGCCGCCAAGGACGAGGAGGCGAACATCGGGCGTTGTCTGAGGGGGCTCTTGGCGCAGGAGTATCCGAATTTGGAGGTGATCGCGTCGAACGACCGCAGCGAAGACCGGACGGGTGAAATTATCGATGAAGTCGCCGGTCGCGATCCGCGTCTCAAGGCGGTTCACGTCACGCACTTGCCCGAGGGCTGGGCGGGGAAAAACCATGCGATGCACCAGGGGATGCAGCGTGCCGGCGGCGATTACCTGTGCTTCACCGACGCCGACTGCCGGTTTCATGCCCCGGAGCTGCTGGCGGCCGCGGTGCGGTTTGCCCGGCGAGAGAACGTGGATTTCCTGTCGGTCCTGCCGGATTTGGAGGCGGACACGTTCTGGGAGCGCGTGGTGCAGCCGCCGGCGGGCGCCATCATGGTGTTCTGGTTCCCACCCGAGAAGGTCAATAACCCGAACTCGCCGCGGGCGTACGCCAACGGGGCCTTCATGCTCATGTCCCGCCCGGCCTACGACACATTGGGTGGCCACGAGCAAGTCAAAACCGCTTTGAACGAGGATATGCACTTCGCCCGGCGGGCCAAGGAGTTGGGGCTGCGTCTGAGGGTGCTGCGCGGGACGGGCATGTATAGCGTACGCATGTACGCCGGCCTGCGCCAGATCTGGAATGGCTGGAGCCGGATTTTCTATTGCTGCTTCGGGACGCTGCCGCGGCTGCTGGTCAGCGTCATTTTTCTCTCGGTATTCAGCGTGCTGCCGACGCTCAGCCTGCTGGCCGCACCCTTCCTCGGACCGCTTGGCCCCGGGATCGCAATCGCGGCGGGTCTGACGTGCGTGATCCAACAGACGGTCCTGTGGCGCTTCTACGCCCTCAGTAGAACCCCGCCGGCGTGGGCGTTGACGTGGGTTCTGGGGGCGGGATTGTGCCTGGCGATTACTCTGAACGCGATGACGCGACACTTTGGGGTCAAAACACGCTGGCGAGGGACGACCTACCAGGGGGGAACCTGAGCCGGATAATTCACACCACAGTCAACCCTGCCACACAGGATCTGTGATGAAAGCCGCGACCTACTTTCTCGAAACCTTCGGCTGCCAGATGAATGTGCTGGACAGCCAACTCGTGGCGGGGCAGTTGCGCGAACTGGGCCTGCGGCGAGTACATTCCAGTGACGAGGCCGATATCGTCCTCTTTAACACGTGCAGTGTCCGCCAACACGCTGAAGATAAGGTTCTCTCACGGCTCGGCGAACTAAAGCCGCTCAAACGTCGGCGGCCGGAGACGATCCTCGGCGTAATCGGGTGCATGGCCGAACGCGAAAAGGAAGGGCTCTTTCGCAAGGCCCCACACCTCGACCTGCTGTGCGGACCGGGCGAGTTGTACCGTCTGCCGGCGTTGCTTGCGGAAGTATCCCAACGCCGAGAGCAGGTTGCGGCACTGGCCGGCTCACAGTCTCGGCGGACCAAGGTCGCCCAGCGGGCATTTGATGATGACGCCCTCGAGGCCTTCGATTTGTCACGCCTGGCCGCGCTGCGCTTGACTATGCCACACACCGCGGATGTGAACATCTTGCAGTCGTATGTCCGCGTCCAGCGCGGCTGCGACAAGTTCTGCACGTATTGTGTGGTGCCGTTCGTCCGCGGGCCGGAACGGAGCCGGCCGCCGAGGAACATTGTCGAAGAAGCACAAGCGCTGGTGGACCAGGGCTGCCGCGAGATCACGCTGCTGGGGCAGACGGTGAATTCGTACCTCCATCAGGAGAGTGGTCGGCCGGTGCGGTTTGCGGAGCTGCTCGAACGGGTGCATGCGCTTGAGGGTCTCGATCGCCTGCGGTTCGTCACCAGTTTTCCGGCCGACTGGGATGAGGACATCTTCCGCGTGCTGCGGGACTGCCCGCGCATCTGCCCGTACCTGCACATCCCCGCCCAGAGCGGGTCCGACCGGATGCTCAAGGCGATGAAGCGCGGCTACACCGTCGCCGAATATCTCAAGCTCATGGACACCGCCCGCAAGTACGTCCCCGAAATCGCATTGGCGGGTGATTTCATCGTCGGGTTCTGCGGAGAGACCGAGGAGGACTTTCAGGCGAGCGTCGAGCTGGTCCGGCGGGTGGAATACAAGAGCATCTTCGTTTTCAAATATTCCCCTCGGCCGGGGACAACCGCCGACCGCGGCCGGCAGGACGACGTTCCCTACGACGTTAAAGCTCGGCGCAACAACGAGTTACTAGCGGTGCAGAGCGAGATCAGCTTGCAGCAGAAGCAAGCCCTGGTCGGGCACAGCGTCGCAGTGCTGGTCGAAGGGCACAGCAAAGCCGCTCGCAAGGCGCGGAGCGCTGGGGTTGGAAGCCGGCAACTCGTCGGTCGCACGCCGCACGATCTGATCACCGTCTTTGACGGCGAGGCCTCGGCTATCGGTTCGCTGGTCAACGTACGTGTGGAGTCGGTCTCGCCCTTGACGCTGTTTGGCAGGATTGAAGCGGTTGTCTCGCCGCCCCGGCCGGCGCGCGGGTAAAATCGTGAACCCACGTTGGGACAACGTGGGCCACCCGCCCAGCAGCTATCTCAAGCCGGCTAGCAGTTGCCTCAAGTTCGCCAGCAGTTGCTTCAAGCGCGACCTTCTGGCCGAATTCGTAGCGCTGGTGGGCCTTGCGCTTGCTGATGCACTGCACCTCCGGCTCGTGCCAACTGTAGAGTTTCTTCGAGTCGGTGGGATGGGTGATGTTTTTCTCTTGGACTGTCGTGTCGACAGTGACCTGGGCGAGGTCTCGTCCGCGAAGCTGCTTTTCGCGCAGCGCCAGCTCGATCGTTTCCTTGAGCAGCAAAGAACTTACGGAAATCCGCAGGGACGACTATTTGAAACGCCGGGGTCGTAACCAGCGGCGGCGACGCCTTACGTTCCTTCGCCGGACGAAGCCAGGTAGCGGACTTGTTCGCGGGTCAGGCGGTCGATGTGGACGTCCATCGCATGGAGCTTGAACTGGGCCACCTGGTCCTCGATTTTCCGCGGCACTTCATGCACCTCCACAGCCAGCTTGCGGCCCTTCTTCGCGATCCACTCGGCCGTGAGGGCCTGGGTCGCGAAGCTCATGTCCATCACGCTGGCGGGGTGCCCGGTCGCGGCGCTGAGGTTCACCAGCCGCCCGTCGGCGAGCAGATAGATGCTCTTCCTGAGGTTAATCTGATACTCGGTCACTAGCGGGCGGACTTCCTTGACGACCTTTTTGGACATCTTCCTGAGTGCCGGGATGTCGATCTCGACGTCGAAGTGGCCGCTGTTACAGACCACGGCCCCGTTCTTCATCTTGCGGAAGTGCTCGGCCCGCAGGACGTGCTTGTTGCCGGTAACGGTGATGAAGACTTCGCCGACCGTGGCCAGCTCGCTCATCGGAGCGACGTGGAAGCCGTCCATGACCGCCTCGAGGGCCTTGAGCGGCTCGATCTCGGCAATATGGACGATCGCGCCGGCCCCGCGGGCCCGCATCGCCACGCCGCGGCCGCACCAACCGTAGCCGACCACGACTATGTGTTTGCCGGCCAGCAGCAGGTCGGTGGCCCGCAGCACGCCGTCGAGCGTGCTCTGCCCGGTGCCGTAGCGGTTGTCGAACAGGTGCTTGGTATCGGCGTCGTTGACGGCGACGACGGGGAACAGCAGCTCGCCGTTGCCGGCCATGGCGCGCAGGCGGATGACGCCGGTGGTGGTCTCCTCCATGCTGGCGAGGATGTTCTCAGCCTCGTTGGTCCGCTTGGTGTGCAGGGTGTTCACCAGGTCGGCGCCGTCGTCCATCGTGATCTGCGGCTTGATGTCGATGACGGTGTTCACGTGGTCGTAGAATGTTTTAACGCTCTCGGCCCGGCGAGCAAAGACCGCGACGCCGAAGTCCTTGACCATACTGGCGGCGGTGTGGTCCTGCGTGCTGAGCGGGTTCGAGGCACACAGCGCGACCTGCGCGCCGCCGGCCTGGAGTGTTCGCATCAGGTTGGCCGTTTCGGAGGTGACGTGCATACAGCAACCGACCCGTATACCTGCGAGTGGTTTCTGCTTCTCAAAACGCCGGCGGATGAGGGCCAGCACGGGCATGTCGCGGTCGGCCCAGAGGATTTTCTTCTTGCCCTGCGGGGCCAGCTTAAGGTCGGTCACGTCGCATTTCTTCTTCGCCATTAACTAGATCTCCTCGGGTTGTGGGGGCACGATATTGGCGGGCAGCCGCGCCGTCACAAACTTCCAGACACGCGCCACGACATCCAGCGCGGCCTGCACATACTCGAATGTCGGATCGGCAGGACCAGGATAGCGGAAAGCTACCGCGTATAGTGTCAGCGGAGGGACTTCAGCCCGGAACGTCTCGAATTGCGGATCCAGTATAACACATTGGTGCAGCAGGCGGCGCAGGTCGTGGGTCAACTCGAACTCGACGTCATGCATCAGCAGAAACGCCTTTAGCAGCTTTTCCACGGCCTGCTGGCAGTGGAAGCCGATCACGTCGAGCTCCTGTACATCGGGTGTCAGCAGCCGGCGTGCGACCGTCCAATCGTGTTGCGCCTTGATAAGCCAACTCTGAACGTCGGCCGGGTCATGCGGCATGGATAACCCGTCCTTTCGTACGCACGGTGCGCTCCAGGGAAACCGGCAGTGTAGCCCGGCTGTCAAACTCGGTTCGAGTGTAGACCATAACGTCGATCGGCACGTCGATCCCCCACAGAGCGTTGTAGGCAACCGCGCCGCGCTGATAGAAGTCCAGGTCCGTGTCCGGCACCACCACCAGCAAATCCACGTCACTGTCGTGCCCCGGCGTGCCATACGCACAACTGCCGAACAGGTAAATGCAATCTGGGTGCAGCGCTTCTCGCAAGCGTTGAACGATCTCCGGCAGTACTTCCTGAAGCTTCTTCGGTGTCATGCCCTGCACTGTGGCCTTGTGTTTGTACCGCGGAGGGTACTCTAACATGTAATCACGGGCGTTACAACCGGGGCATGTATGCCGCCGGGCCGGGATACGGTGTGCTCAATTCCGCCGCACGAGCAGGATGAAGAACGTGCCGCCGAGGGCGACCGGGACGGCGTTGACGGCGAGCAGCACGTACGGGTGCAGCCAACGCAAGCCGCGCAGGACGCCATAGTGGCGGGGGAATAGATTGTCGATCACGCTGAGCGGGAACGCCCACCAATCGCCTTCACCCTCCAGCGCGGGAACCCCCTGCCGGATGAGCGGCACATGGTTCGAGATCAACACCAGGATCGTCAGCCCCAGCGTCAAGGCGATGATCCGGCGGTCGATCATGCCGGCGGCGTTCACGATGACGCGAAACAGAATCCACATCAGGGCGAACGCCAGCGGGGCCCGCAGCCAGATCACCAGAACCATGAGTGGCGCCACGCACGTCAGGGGCACCATTAACAGCGCCATCAGGCCGGCCGTGATCAGGCCGGCTATCAGCCCGCGCCGCAGGCCGATCGCCGGCGTCCAGTCATCTTCCGGCCGCGGCTCGTAGCCGACCGGCTCATTGAGTGAGGACATATCAACAGCCCGGGCTAGTTGCCGCGCGTGTCCAGCAGATCAGCCATGGTGCCCAGATCACCGACCTCCTGCACGACGCCGTTGGCGTTGAAGACCACCTGGAAGGCCGACTGGGCCGAGAAGTGGTACGGGAAGATGAACCCGTTCGGCATCGTGTTATTTTGGAAACCGGCCGTGATGTAGGCGGCGTCGTAGTCGATCTTCGTGCCCGGGATCAACATGAGGATTTCGTCGGGGCCGACCTTCTTCTTTCTTTCGTGGATGATCTGGTACTTGCGGGGCTGCTTGAGATCGGCGACCTGTTGCCAGGTCATGCCGGGTTGGATTTTGGCTTTCAGCGCCTCGCCCTCGACCGTGGGGTCGAACGTTGCCACTCCGCCGAACTGGTACGCCAAGAAAACAACCAGCCCGGCCAGAACCAGCAGGATGACAATAACCTTTACCATGAGTTACACACCTCCCCCGACGATGACTCGTCGGAAAGTTGTCCTCGTCTGTTGCCAAGTCCCGTCGTACGCCGACGTGTGCACGGCTGTAGTGTACTACAACGTTATGGGAATGTCACTGGGCCGGCGAACGGTAGGGCGGGTGAGCGGGAGGGCGAGGCTCTCACGGGAGGGCGAGGCTCCTGCCGAGCCGGGGACACCGCGGCTCACGGGAGGGCGAGGCTCTCACGGGAGGGCGAGGCTCCTGCCGAGCCAAGCCGTGTGCCACTGCTCTTGAGCAGTGCCCAAGCGGCCGC
>JAGMDK010000401.1 GCA_023128695.1 Phycisphaerae bacterium | reverse complement strand
GGACGAAGAACAGGGTCAGGCCGTCGAGGTCGCCCGGGTTTTGCTCCGTGAAGAAGTCGGGCACCTCCGGGGTAGTAAAGCTGTAGCACGCGCCGCCGTTGTCGTCGGTCGCCGTGTTGCCGGCCTGGTCCTCGGCCTCGACCGTGTAAAAGTACGTCATGTTGTCCTGCAAGCCGGTCAGACTGACCACCGGCGTCATGCTGAACATCCCGCTCATCGCCGTCTCTGTCAGCGAGCCGCAGCTCAGTCCGTAATACACCGTCCCGCGGACCAGCTCGTCTGCGTCGAACGTCACTTTCGCCGAACGCGGCTCAACATCAATCGACTGCACATTCGAGATCGTCGGCGACACACAATCCACCGTTGCCGTCGCCGTCACCACCACGTCGTAATTACCCTGCCCGTCATCCTCGTCGATGTACGTCGCTACGATCGCATCGCCGTGGGCAACCCACAGTACGCCCGGCGAGTTCGTCGTCTCCAGAGGAATGGTCCCGATGAACGACGCCGTCGCCAGGCCCGTTTCCATCAGCACCACACTCTCCGGCATCGGCTCGGAAGTGGACTCGATTGTCACCGTGACTGTATCGATCAAGTAATCATCGATGTTCAGGTCGCAATCCAGCACGCGAATCTCGGCCACGTCGCTGCACGGATACAAAGCACTGTCCAGCCGAATCGTACCCGCCGACAGGCACGGACTGACGCCGCTGATCACCAGCGCGAAGTCCGCGTCCAGGTCGCCGGTCTCGACGTGCCCGTCCTGAACGATCTCGTCGGCGAAGACCTCGATGACCCACAAGCCGCCGATGGGGTTCTGAATCAAAACGTTCTCGACCGTATCGACCGTATTAGGCAAGCCGGCGTTGGGGACCGAGTACATATTCTCCAGCAGGCCGTGGTTGCCCCAGTAGTAATCGCCGTTCGGGGCCGTCACCTTCAGCGTCAGATCGTTGATCCGCGCCTCGGCCGCCGCCGGATCGCCCGCCGGGTCCGCGTAAACCAGCGTGGCCCGGAAGTCGGGCTCCCCGGCCTCGACGTTCAAGGCGTACGAGACGCTCGTCATGTTCGTCAGAATCTCGCTCTCGTCAATGATGAACGTCTTCTCGCGCATGTCGTACATGCGGGCCAAGTCCGACCAGCCCCAGCCCTGATGCACACGCGTCAGGTCGTGACCCGCCCCGGTGAACGGATACTGCTGCGCGTTGTTGATCGCCATCGCCTTGGCCGTGGTCATGTGCGCCCGGTTGTCGAACACGCTCCCCAGCGGATCAACCTCGTTCCCAAAAATGCCTTCCGACCACATCTGGAAAAACAGACCCACGTGCCCGCAGACGATCGGCGTCGCGCCGCTGGTGCCGCCGAAGCTCGTCGTGTAGGCCGTGGTGCTGCCCGTCGACGTCGTCAGGATGTCGTCGTAGTAGCCGCACAGATCGGGCTTGATGCGGCCATCCTGGGCCGGGCCCGTGCTGGCCCCGCTGCACCAGCAGTCGTCGCCCGGGTCCAGCGTGTCGTAGTGATACACTCCCCCGCCCGAGATGATGTTCTTGGCCCAGGCCTGCGGGCGCGAATCCTGATTACCCGCGTTCGACTGCGACTGGCAGTGAATAACGTCGAAATCGAAAAGGGCCGAGTCCGTGTCGGCCGAGATCGTCGTGTAATAAAACGTCCGCGGGCTGCCCACACTTGAGGTCTGGAACACGCCGAAGTACGGCGGCTGAATCAAATCGCCCGTGTGCGCGTAACGCGTCGGCTCGCCCAGCGTGTCGTAATAGTCCGAGACGATGCCCTGGGCGCTGGGCAACAGACCGCGCGCGTTCGGATCGCCCGTCCCGTCGCCGAAGCAGATGCCCGACGTCGCCGCCCCGTGCGAATCGCTGCCGGCGCTGTTGTGAATGATCAGCGGCCGCGAGGCAAAGTCCACGTGGCTCAGGTTGAAGCCCGCGTCGTAGGCCTCCCCCCGCACGTCCTGCCCGGTATAGCCCGGCGGCGGACTATTCGACTCCAGATAGTTCGACCCGCCATACTCGCGGGCATTGTTCATATCCAGCTCATACGGCCCCCAGCGGTCAACGAAACAAACCTCGTCCCAGCCGGCCACGGCGTGAACCTGACTCGGCGTCAACGTCGCCTCCAGCAGATACTTGCCCGCGTCGCTCCTGTTCACGTAGCCGCCCAGCGAGCTAATCCGCTCGGCCACCGCCAGCTTTTGATCCATCCCCGGCTCAAAAACCTGGATGTTGCAACGCAGCGCGTCCGGGGCTTCCTTCCCCGAGGTCGGCATGTAACGCAAGCACTCTTCCAGGCGGTACGCCGGGTGATATGGTCCCACCCAGCGCACGTACGGCAGCCGCGCCACGGCGTCCCGCGCCGCCGGGCTCATCTCGACGATGTATGTGTGGCTGGTCATGAAGTGTCGGATCGTCCCGCCCAGCTCCTCGATCTGTGTTCGGAACACGCCCAGCGGCTGAGTGACGAACTGCACCAGATACACATTGCCGCCGTGGGAGGGCGAGACTCCCGCCGAGCCGCGTTGGGAGGGCGAGGCTCCCGCCGAGCCGCGTTGGGAGGGCGAGGCTCCCGCCGAGCCGCGTACCGTCACTCCTGCATCAAGTCCCGCCCGCACCACCGGCTCCCCCAGCACCGGGTCGAACCGCTCGTGCCGCAGCTTGACGGCGTAGTCCGTGGCCGTGACCCGATTCACCTGTTGCCCGTCCAGGCTGATGGCGTAGTACGACACCATCTGCCCATCGGCCTGCATCTCATCCCACAGCACCAGCACGGTCGCCGAGTCCGGCACCGCCACTTCGCGCTCGTTTTGCACCTCGTTGACCGTCACGTGGAACGGCGTCTGGCCCGTCAGGCTCAGCGCCATCCCCTCCGCGACCGCTTCCACACGCAACTCGCCCGCCGCCGGCAGAGCCAGGATGAAGGCACATACCAAACAGGAAACAAGCACATTTCGACAAGTTGTTCTCATCTCTCTTCTCCAAATTGCTAATGTAGATGTCGGCACACCCTCCAGCACTCTGGCGGCCATCTCGCCTCTGACCCCTGCTGGAATCCAATTGGGTCCCATCCCTTACACAATACCACGGTAGGCGTCATCAAGCAATCATATTGACCTGCGGCACAAGACATATATGTTATAGGGCCTTTCTCTCTCCTCATGGACTAGTGCTCTGTCAACGCTAAACGTACGGGTTGCTCCGGGAGGGCGAGGCTCCCGCCGAGCCAGGAGCGCCGCGGCTCAGCGGGAGCTTCGCCCTCCCTTTCACGGCTCTGCGAACAAATGCGCAGGTGCGGGAACCGGCGGAAGTACTGATCGATGAGGACACACATAGTATTGAGCCGCGCCGCGCCACTGGCGGTGTGTCTAGCTGCGGCACTCGGGGTGTGGCTGCTCTTCTTTCCGGCGATCATGTCGTCGGACTCCCTCGATCAGTACCGGCAGGCCCTGAGTTGGGAGTTCAACGATGCGCACCCGCCGGTAATGGCGATTGTGCTGGGGCTGGTGTTGAGGAGCGGGGGGGATATCTGGACGGTAATGCTCGTGCAATCAGTGGTGGGCCTGCTGGGCGTACGTGCCCTAGTTCATGCGTGGCTGGAAGCGTTTACAGATGGGCTTATGTCGGAGACGACGCGCGCCTGGATAGCCACTGGAATAGCGCTGCTGTTGCTCGTGCCGCTGACGCCGTTGGCCTTCTACCTGATGACGTTCTGGAAAGACGCCTGGCTGGCAATCCTGTTTGTCTGGATTGGGGCGCTGGCGCTGCGACTGTTTGATGAGCCGCGGCGCAACGCGGATTGGCGGTTTGTGTTGCGCTTCGGGCTCCTTGCCGTGCTGATGGCGCTGGCGGTGCTGGTGCGGCATAATGCGCTGGTAGTGCTGCCGGCCTTTTGGCTGATCGGTTGGATGATTCTGCGACGCCGACGGGTGCGTCTTGCGTGGCTGATAGCGGGGCTGCCAGTCGTCCTTGCGCCGCTCGGGGATCGGTTGATCGGAACGGCATTCGACGTTCGGCGGGCACATCCCGTCAATCTCATCATGGCCCAGGACCTGGTCGGGCTGTGCGTCCTCGACCCGGCGCTGCGGGCGGAACTGTCCTATACTGATTGCCACATCGCGGACGACCGTTACCAGGCCCGCTATCGCTTTTGGTAATGTGTCGCCCCTGCTTTGGGAGGAACCGGTGATCGTACGGGCCGAGTTCGTACAGTGCGCAACGGAGAATGAAGAATTGCGGCGGGAGTACTGGCACGCCGCCCGCTCGTTTCCGCTGGAGTTGGTGGAGGTCAAGTGCCGTGGGTTTGTCCCGCTCCTGGGATTATCGCATACGTACTACTGGGTCCACTCGCCGAATTGCGGGCTGGACCCGAATGATTACGAACTGACCGCCGCGCGGAGTGTGCGGGCGGGGCGGGAATGCGCGTTCCGCGTCGCCCATTGGGTGTCCGGTCATCGGCTCTGGCGCTGGGTATCGGGCGTGCATCTGGTATGGCTGGCGGCGACAGTGGCGGCCTTGGCAGTTACCCTGGTTCAGTACCGCCGACGGCCCAGCGCCGCCGCCCGGTTTCAGGCCTTCCTACTGCTGATGCCGCTGGCGTATTACCTGGGCTACCTGCTGGCAACGACGGCGGCCGATTTCCGCTATATGTATCCGGCCACACTGCTCATGCAGGGCTATGTCGTGGCGGCGGCCATCGCGGGGGCGTATCATCTCCGCCGCCGGTCGACTGGTGGAGGTGGTGATCGATGAATACGTACAAAGTTGTAATCACCCGCCGCGTCCCGCCGCCGGCGGTGGAAATGTTGGCACAAGCCGGGTTCGCGGTGGACTTGATCGACCAGGATAATCCGCCGACCCCGGAAGAACTGCTCCAGCGCGCCCGCGGGGCCGCGGGCCTGATCACGATGCTCAGTGAACGCATCGACGCGGCCCTGCTCGACGCCGCCGGGCCGGACCTGCGGGTCGTGGCGAACTTCGCCGTCGGTTTCGACAATATCGACCTCGCAGCCTGCACACAGCGCGGCGTTCGGGCAACAAACACGCCCGGCGTGCTGACCGACGCGACCGCCGATCTGGCGTGGACGCTCATTCTGGCGACAGCCCGCCGGGTGGTCGAGGGCGATCGCCTGGTGCGGGCCGGGGAATGGACCGGCTGGGCACCGATGCAGTACCTGGGGTTACAGCTCAGTGGTGCCACGCTCGGCATCGTCGGCGCCGGACGGATCGGCACCGCCGTCGGCCTGCGCTCCAGCGGCTTCGGCCTGAACGTGCTCTATGCGGACGAGCAGCCTAATCGCGAGTTGGAAGAGCAGGTCGGTGCCCGCCGGGTGGAGTTGGGGCAACTGATTGCCGACGCGGACGTGCTCACGCTGCACGTGCCGCTGACGTCCCGGACGCGGCACCTGATTGGCGCGGAGCAATTGGCGGCGATGAAGCCGACCGCGATCCTGATCAACACGGCCCGCGGGCCGGTTGTCGATGAAAAGGCATTAGTAGAAGCACTTCGGAGCGGCCAAATCGCGGCCGCCGGATTCGACGTCTACGAACACGAGCCGCGCCTGGCGCCGGGGCTGACGGAATTACCGAATGTGGTGGTGTTGCCGCACCTGGGCAGCGCCACGACCGCGACGCGGCGGAAGATGTCGCAGATGACGGCTGAAAACGTGATCGCGGTCCTGACTGAGCAAGAGCCGCCGAACCCGGTGAATTGAAGAAATGTAGCGGCCGGGCTCTGTACCGGCCGTAGAACGCGAGGAAATATTCGCCTAGCAGTCTGTCGGACTTTTTGGCGCGCTTTTTTCGGCGGTCCGTGGTAAGTTCCCGGCATGGCTACCAGATTTGTGAACGTTGATCGGAATACGCCCATGCTGCTGCCGCCGGACCTGCGTGAGTGGGTGCCGG
>JAGMDK010000400.1 GCA_023128695.1 Phycisphaerae bacterium | reverse complement strand
TGCTATTGAGAGCTTCGCGGGGCTACGACCGAGGTTAGGCACCTGCCCACATAACATCACAAATGGCTGACCGCTGAAAGCTGATTGCTGAAAGCTAGCTGCAAACGGCTGAACCCTTACAATTAACTGTTTTTATAGTCAAATAATGTGCTATGGTAGTCTATGTATAGTCGAAGAGTTATGACTCCACATTTCAGGGCGTTTCGAGTTTGAGAGACATTAGAAAAAGGAGGAAGGTCATGAAGATCTCCAAAAAGTCAGTGGCGGCACGACGCCCGGCGCTTTGCGGCGCTATGGGCTGCCTGGCCGTGGTGGTGACGGTATGTATGTTGGGCAGCACTGGGGTCTGGGCCCAAATCATCCCGGCCGGGACGGACGGCCTGGAAACGACCGGGCATACATGGGTGCAAATCGGCGGCGAGATGGAAGCTTGCTGCTGGCCGGACGGCTCCTGTACCGAGGAGTTGCCTGAAGATTGCATGATGATGGGCGGCTGGCTGCCGGGATACCAGTTCTGCGAACCGGGCATCTGTGATGAGCCCGAGGCCTGCTGCTGGCCGGACGGTTCCTGTACCGAGGAGTTGCCTGAAGATTGCGTGATGATGGGCGGCTGGCTGCCGGGATACCCCTACTGCGAACCGGGAATCTGTGGCACGGAAGCCTGCTGCTGGCCGGACGGCTCCTGTACCGAGGAGTTGCCTGAAGATTGCATGATGATGGGCGGCTGGCTGCCGGGATACCAGTTCTGCGAACCGGGCATCTGCGATGAGCCCGAGGCCTGCTGCTTACCCGACGGCTGGTGTGTCGACGGGCTTCAGCCGAACGATTGCTTCGCGCAGGGCGGCTGGCCGCAAGGGCCGGGCAGCATGTGCGTCGGAATACTGGAAGCCTGCTGCTTCGACGATGGCACGTGCCTGGACGTCGACCCGCTCTGCTGCGACGATCTGGGCGGCTGGCCCGGATACGCGGCGATGTGCCTGGGCGACCTGAACAGCAACGGTATCGACGACGCCTGCGAGATACAGGAGATCGAAGCCTGCTGCTTCGAGGACGGCACCTGTCAGGATCTCATCCCGAGCGATTGCTTCGCCCAGGGCGGCACGCCGGTGGGGCCGGGTTCGATGTGCACCGGGGTGCTGCAAGCCTGCTGCTTCGACACCGGCGTCTGTCTGGATGCCGATCCGTTATGTTGCGAACTCATGGGCGGTTGGGATCAAGGACCAGGGACGGCGTGCGTTGATATGACCATCGCCTGCTGCTTCCCGGATGGTAGCTGCTGGGATGTCGATCCGATTTGCTGCGACGATCTGGGCGGCGTGCCCGGCTACGCGGCGATGTGCCTGGGTGACCTGAACGGCAACGGCATCGACGACGCCTGCGAGGAGCCGCAGGAGCCCGAGGCTTGCTGCTTCGAGGACGGCACTTGTCAGGATCTCCTCCCGGACGATTGCGTTGCCCAAGACGGCACGCCGGTGGGACCGGGCACGATGTGCACGGGGATGCTACAGGCCTGCTGCTTCGACACCGGCGTCTGTCTGGATGCCGATCCAATCTGTTGCGAACTCATGGGCGGCTGGGATCAAGGACCGGGGACGGCATGCGTGGATATGACCATCGCTTGCTGTTTCCCCGATGGCAGTTGCATGGATGTCGATCCGATCTGCTGCGACGATCTGGGCGGCATACCTGGATTCGCGGCGATGTGCCTGGGCGACCTGAACGGTAACGGCATCGACGACGCCTGCGAGATAATCACGGATTACAAGTGGGAGCAGCCGCCCGATCTGGATATCTCCGGCATGGACGTCAATGCCTCGTGGCTCTTCGGCGAGAGCCCATACGTACTGGCCGACGATTTCAATTGCACGCGGCCGGGGCCGCTCACGGAGATCCACGTCTGGGGTTCGTGGTACCTGGATTACATGCCCCTGGGCGATCCCATGAATGTCACCTTTACATTGAGCATCCACGAGGATATCCCAATTGGACCTGATGGCTATAGCATCCCTGGTGAGCTCCTCTGGATGCGGATGTTCAATCCGGGCGAGTTCGTGCTCGGCCAGTGGTACGAGGGGCTCCAGGAAGGCTGGTTAAATCCACCTGATTACTACGAGTGGCCGGGAGACACCATTTGCTTTGAGTACATTTTCTTCCTCGAGCCGAGTGAATTCTTCCAGCAAGGCACGCCCGAGTACCCGGTTGTCTACTGGCTTGACGTCCACGCCGATCCGCACGAGATGGCAGCCATGTTCGGCTGGAAGACGACTCCGCTAGAATTCCAGTGGAATGACAACGCCGTCTGGGGACAAGGGCTGGAGCCGTATCCGGGCCCGTGGTACGAGCTGTACTACCCGCCGATGCACCAGATGTGGCCGGACGCTCCGCTCGATCTGGCTTTTACGATCCATGGGATCGAATATCCAATCTGCCCCGGCGACGCCAACTGCGACGGCGAGATCAGTTGGCGCGACATCGACTTCTTCGTCGCGGCGATGAACGACAACTACGCGGCCTGGGCGGCCATGTTCCTGCCCGGCGTGCCGACCTGTCCGTTCGCGAACAACGACGTCAACGGCGACGGCACGGTTAATTGGAGAGACATCGATCCGTTCGTGGCCCTAATGAACACGACCTGCCCGTAAGGGCGGACATGGCCTCGAAGTAAATATTTCCGCCGCATCATCCGGCAGGCTGGTGACAAACTTCACCAGCCTGCCTTGTGGTATGCCCTAAAGATCGTGCCCACGGCCCCGCCGCACCCGTGGCGTTTCCCTTGAGTGATGACTGAAGCTTCGGCTACCCCATCATATCATGGCCGCGTACTTCGGCTGGAAAACCGTCGCCTTTTTCATGCGCTGGGGGGCTCGAAAAGTTTCGCCAAAGTTTCGCCATTTGTAGACGCATTTGACTGCATTCGCTTGCATTTTGACGCGCTATCATGCACTATATGACGAAACCGTTGAACACGCGTAAGCGTCGTGGTTTCAAGGCGTAACATGCGTGAAACAGCGGTAAATAAACACTCGGGAGTGTCCGTGCACCTGGTGGGCACCGCGGTCTTCAAAACCGTTGAAGGGCTGTACAAGCAGTCCTTGGTGGGTTCGATTCCCATCCACTCCCGTCTTGAAATGCCTTGGTTTGTAGGGTAGAATGCTCCGTTGTCTAATATTCCGTCCATTTTGGACAGGCAGTTAGGCAGGCAGGAGCGCGCATCATGGCGAAGCGTGGACGCAAACCGAAGCATTACGAGCATACGGACGGACGGACCTACGTAGGTCTCTCGCGGCGGAGCAACGGCAGATTTTTCCCTGTCGGGCGCTCCGATTTTTCCTTCGGCTCCGATCCTGATGAAGCGGTCTCGCGCTTCCTGCGGTGGCAGGCGGAGCAAGACGGCGAACAAGCGGCAACGCTTGAAGACCTATCGGCGGAGCACGCGCTAGCGGATGCGGTGGCGCTTGACCGCTTCATAGATCGGTTCGGCGTTGCCGATGCTCCGCTCTTTGCCGAGCGCGTCCCAGCGCTGCGCCACGTCTTCGGTCGCTACTTCCGTCACTTGCTCGCCACCGATCCAAGACGCGCATCGGTGGAACTTGACTGGGCGGACTTGCGGAATCTGCCGCGTGGCGCTCCGCCGACAATCAAACTGGCGGACGTTGGGGCGCTCTACGTGGAGCGTAAGCGCGGCGCGATAACGCCGAAGGAAGTAGCCAAGTCCGCTAAGAGTACGTAACGAAATAACC
>JAGMDK010000040.1 GCA_023128695.1 Phycisphaerae bacterium | reverse complement strand
CTGCTCTTGAGCAGTGTCTTCTTGGGCCGACAATGGCCCTGGCACTGCTCAAGAGCAGTGGCACACATTCCGATCGATACGCAACCCGCCAATTGACGGTTGACAGAGCACTAGCGGATTGTAAAGGCCGGATCGCATCTTGACGAATGAATGTGAGAAGGTGGCCTATCCACACTACCAGAACGCTGTTTTTACTTGCTATCCAGCACTCGCTCCTTCCCCCGCTCCAATCTCCTTGCTGATCCGCTGACTGCACCACTCGCGGCCGCACATCGAGCAGTAGTCGGCGTCCTCGGGCAGCGAGCCGTCGCGGAGCTTGCTGGCGGCCTCGCCGTCGAAGGCCAACTCGAATTGCCGCCGCCAATCCAGCTTGGCGCGGGCCCGGGCCATGTCGTCGTCCCATTGGCGGGCACCGGCGACCCCGCGGGCCACGTCGCCGGCGTGGGCCGCGATCTTGTACGCGATGCAGCCCTGCTTGACGTCCTCCGGCTCCGGCAGGCCGACGTGCTCCTTAGGCGTTACGTAGCACAGCATCGCCGCCCCGGCCCGGGCCGCCTCGGTCGCGCCGATGGCACTGGTAATGTGGTCGTAGCCGGGGAAGACATCGGTGACGACCGGGCCGAGCACGTAGAACGGCGCGTCGTTGCACAGCCGGCGTTGTGTTTCCATGTTGAAGGCGACTTCATTGAGCGGGATGTGCCCCGGCCCCTCGACCATGACCTGGACACCCGCCTCCTGGGCCCGCTGGGTAAGCTCTGCCAATACGTGCAACTCGGCCATCTGCCCCGGATCGCTGGCGTCGGCCAGACACCCCGGCCGCACGCCGTCGCCGAGCGAGTACGTGATATCGTACTCCCGCATGATCGCGCTGAGCTCGTCGAACAGGTCGTACATCGGGTTCTGCTTGTTGTGGTGCAGCATCCATTTCGCCAGCAGCGAGCCGCCGCGGCTGACCAGACCCTGCGTACGCTTGCGGACCAGCGGCAGGTGCTCGCGGAGGATGCCGGCGTGGATCGTGAAGAAGTCCACGCCCTGCCGGGCCTGGTGCTCGATGGTCTTGAGAATCGTATCGTGGTCGAGATCCTCGATCGGGCGATCGATGATCATGCTGTATAGCGGCACCGTGCCGAGCGGAGCGGTGCAGTTGTCGATGAGCATCTGCCGGCATTCGTCGAGGTTGCCGCCGGTGGAGAGGTCCATCACGGTGTCGGCCCCGCACAACAGCGCCCAACGCGTCTTCTTGAGTTCGGTCTGCGTGTCACTGGTCACGGGCGAGGCCCCGAGATTCGCGTTGATCTTCGTTGTAATCGAACGTCCAATCCCAATTGGATCGAGCCGTTTCGGGGCCTGCTCGCCGCGCAGGTGCTCCGGCCGATCCAGCCAGCCTTTGCGTTGCGTGATGGTCTGATTGACCCACAAGGCACTTTCGGGCGTGAATCCCGGGTGCCCGGACGGTTCTCCGAGTTCACTCGGCGGCGGCGTGTCGGACGGTTCCTGTCCGCCGCTGCCGGCTAAATGTCGCGTATTGGCCGGAATGACGATCCGGCCGGCGGCAACGTGCTGGCGAATGAATTCCCCCGTGACGTTCTCACGGATCGCGACGCGTTGCATCTGGGGCGTAACGACCCCTTCACGGGCGGCTTCGAGTTGAGTCACTTCAGTTCTCCAATTGCGTTGGCATCTCCAGCGGCACCTCGTGCTGTATGAGCGACAATTCGGCCGCCGAGACGAGCAACTTGCCGCGGGTCCACTCGTTGTGCTTGAAACACTCGCGAAGGGTATCGACGGGGTGCATGGCGTCTGCTTTCCTACGCAGCCGAAAGCCGCCGACTACGGGGCCGGACGGCTCCAGTCGCTGATCAGGTTCAAAGGGTCCGCGGACCGGGCGTGCCCGCATCTCATGTCCGCCGCGGCGGACCACCCCTAGCTACCACATATCATAGCCGCGGACCGACTGGAAAGCAATCACCGGTTCCCCCGTGGCGGACGGGCGTAGTGTAACTGTTTTTGGGGTATTTGCTGGAACTCAAAAAAAGACAGGCTCACGATCTTTGGCTAGACAGCATCGTACCCGTTGGTCATCAGGGCAGCTCTGAAGGGACTGGATTTCAATGGGCTGGTTCAGGCTATTCAGCAGGTGACGGTGCGGGCCGGCGGAGAACTGCTGGGGCTGGCGATGCGGGCGGTGGAGCGAACCGCCCAGGCCCAGACGCCGAGCCGCGGGGTCAACCGCGGGCAGCAAACCCGGCGGTTGCGAATACCTTGGGGCCAGGTGAGCGCGCGGCGGACGCGAGTGCGGGATCGGCGAACGGGTAAAACCTACAACTTGGCCGACCGCCCAACGGCCTGGCTGTTAACCCGGATTTCCCAGATGGAGTGTTCGCGATGGCATGATACGTGCGTGTTTTCCCTGTGATTCAACGGTTTCCGACCATTTTGACATGAGCATCCAATGGGTGACGGGCGAAAACAAGCACTTCGTACCCAATTCGACAGCAGACTCAGACTCGATTTCGTTGGGGCGAAGGTCACGAGCAATGCAGGCCTGAGGCCGGCGGATCGCTCGGGGAACTCTCGGGATCATCCCGGGACGCCCACGGGCGGCTCGGCCAGACCCGCGGACGACGCGTGGAGGCGGGCTGATACGCCGCCGAGGCCCAATCCTCGTTGACACCGGCCACTCGGCACGGCGACAATGCGGGCCGGACGCCGCTGTTGTGGTCAACTCGCACAGGATCAAGCTGTTATGGCCAACGACTATATCCCGCGCCCGGCCACCCAGTTCCACGCCTGGCAGAACAACTTCGTCACGTGCGTCAACGGCCACCTGGCACACGATCGCATTTGCCGACGAGGCCACGCCGATGCACAAGGCTGTAGCGTCGGGGCTCCGTACCCGACGAACGGCGTGCTGGGGGCCGAGATCTGGGGCTGGGTAGCGTGGGCGTCTCGCCCGCGAAGCTGCGACCCGCCCCCGACCGGCCCGAGCGAGCTGAGCTTCCTGTCGGTCGATACGCGCACGCCGTACGTGGTAGACTACCCCGGCGAAGACGGCGGCAAGACCGCCCACTACATGCTCCGCTGGGTGGCCACGACCGGCAAGAAGGGACCGTGGAGCGAAACCGCCAGCGCGACGATTGGGGCGTAGTGGCACTCACCGCCGATGGGCAGGCTATGCAGCCGCCTGTCGGCCCTTGAGAGGCTCGTGCAGGCTGAAGAGGAGTATTCCTGATGCGTCCAATACGCGGCAGAGCCCCGTTCCGGCTTGCCCTCTGCCTGATCGGCCTCCTCCTCGTGGCGCGGGCAATACCGTCGCTCGTCTCCGGTGTCGTGTGGTTTATCGTGCCGGAAGTTGAGCTAATCGGTGCACCGACACAGTGGCTCTGGAGCAGGCTCTTGGAAACCGTGCCCCGGTGGGCATACGTTCAACTCTTCACCGGCGTGGCTCTCTTCTTATACAGTGGTTCGTTCGCCCGGTTGGTCCTTGAGGCTTTGGGGCGGCGGGCACGGGAGGATCAGACACAATGAAGCACAAGACCGCATTTCGCCTTGGCGTGCGTGCCATCGGCGTGCTTGTCATAGCCGAAGCCCTGCCCAGGCTAGTTACCGCGGCGTTGACGTTCCTGGTCAGAGTCCCCCTCGATGACAGGGGCAACTTCGGCGAGGTACTGCTGCTGTTCAGCTATCCAGTCGTCGCGGTTGGCATAGGTCTATACCTTTTGCTTCGCGGGGATTGGGTTATCAATCTGGCCTTTCCTTCCAGCGGACCATACTGTAGCGAGTGCGCTTACAGGCTTACCGGCCTGCCGGCCGAAGGTGAGTGTCCGGAATGTGGCACGACCTATCAACTGGAGGCAGAAGACCAACCAACGGGTGACGCGAGGGAATAGCACGGTTAGAAAGCAGGACATTCTGTGTGATGAGCCCCACGGCCGACGACAGCATGGCAGCCGCATACGACAAGCGGGGAATGCGTTTCGAGGTGATAACCGTTCTTTGTCTGGCAGTGCTCCCGCTGCTATACACTTCCCTCGTTTACCTTATAAGCCCTAAAATACGAGCAGAGGATTTTGCATACTTCGCAAATCCGGCAAGCCAGATCGGTTTCGCCCTGTGGGAGCTGTCAGTCGTTTTGTTGGCTGTCTACCTTCTATGGCAGCGCGGTGACTCGTTCCGTAGAATGGGCTTCACCTTCGGGATCGCAACGATTCCGCTGTCGCTCGCTGTATTCGTCGCCGCCAAGCTATTTGACAAGATGGCAGCATATGCGCTGCTATCAGGCCTCTCGGTTGACATCATTGCGGAACGGGTAGCTGAGACGACGGCTCTATTCGATGCACAGGATGCCAAGTTGGGGTTGTGGGCCTTGCTTCCGACTGTTATGGCTCCCGTGTTCGAAGAGATAGTAGTTCGGACATACTTGCAAACCCGCCTCGTGGCGCTTGGCTGGGGAGCAATCGGTGCTGCGGTAACCAGTGCCCTGATTCAAACGGCATATCACCTGTATCAGGGTCCAGATTGCGCCATTCTGCTTTTCCCGGTGTTCCTCGTTTTTGCTTTGTATTATGCCTGGTTTCGCGGCGCGACAGTCTTGATACTGGCGCATTTCTACTTCGATCTGATAGCGTGGATGGCTTAGTAGGCAGGCCAATCTGGAGACACAAGGCACAATCAAGCGAAATGGCGGCCCGTTTTTGATGTGAGAGGGGTACTAGCCCAAGTTCCGGAGCTGCGCGAAAATCGCGGTGATTTTCGGGGCGAAAACTGCCCTGGGCGGGTGCCACTGGTGGCGTGACAGAAGGGAACAGATGGTGTTGAAAGCGGAAGACATATTGCGTGAGATCGAGTCGGCCGGCTATCAAGTGACCGGAGGACGCGAGTCGATCGGCGATGGTCAGGACGGACCGCGATGGACGGTTCAGCCTGGCAGAGGAGTAGGGTACGTCCCGGACGCACCTTCTCTTGCTGACACACGTCAAGCCGGTTCGGCAGAACGAGATTCTCTCGGCGATGAAGGGCAAGGTGGCCCACGTTCTCCGAACGTGGGGGCCCGATTTTTCCCTTCGCTCAGCCTGTGTTGGTACGAAGTGAACCAGGCTGCTGGGGGAATGAAATCGTGAACCCACGTTGAGACAACGTGGGCCACCCAGCCCAGGGGGGCTCACTGTGCGAATCGCACGCCCCAATGATTAATTCCGGGACCGCCCACGGATAATCCGGGCGGTGGGGCGGGCGTCCCTGCCCGTCCGTGGCGGGCACGGAGGCCCGCACCACCGTGAATCATTCTGGCCGCTGAGAGCTGACCGCTAAATGCTGACCGCTGAAAGCTGA
>JAGMDK010000004.1 GCA_023128695.1 Phycisphaerae bacterium | reverse complement strand
GCGATCTCAGCGTGCTCCGCGGTGAGTTTTCTCAGGGTTAATACCTCCGTATCACCCCCACAACAACGCCCTGGATTCGCACGTCCTTGGTAATGATTGGTTCGTATTCCGGGTTTGTCGGTTGAAGGCGGATGCCCTCCTTGTCGCGATAGAAGCGTTTGAGCGTCGCCTCGCCGTCTTCGAGCAAGGCCACGACCGTCTCGCCGTCGCGCGCGGTTTCACGTTTCTCGGCGACCACATAATCACCGTCGCAGATGCGATCCCCGCTCATGCTGTCACCCCGCACACGCAGAACGAAAGTCTCATGCGGGGATATAAATATCTCTTCGAGGTCGAGCACCTCGCGGTCTTCGATCGCCTCGATCGGCTGCCCGGCCGCGATCACGCCGACCAGCGGCAGGCAGGTCGCCCGCTCGTCGGGGAAAGTGATCCCCTCGCTAAGTCGCAAAGAGCGTGCCTTGTGTCGGGAGCGCTTGAGGTACCCTTTCTTTTGCAGGGCGGTGATGTGCTCGAACACGGTTACCTTGCTGACGCCGAACTCGTCCGCCTGCTCCTGCATGGTGGGCGCGTACGCATGGGCGTTGGTGTAATCCCGGATGAAGGTGAGTACCCGGAACTGCTTGGGCGTCAGTGGCGACCGTCTTTTCTTCGCGTTTCGTGGCATCGTATTCCTCCGCCAGGTAGGCACTAAGAGAACCGAACACCACGGGTGGCAGAGGGCGGTCGGTAACGCTCCAGACGCGGGCATCCGACGGCTCGACGACGGGCTTGGCCGCTTCGGCCAAGGCTAGCCCATGCAATTGTCCACACAGGCAATGACGCAAGCTGCGCAGTTGCTCAGTGGTCAAAGGCTCAGACTCAACGTCGAACATACCGGGCCCGGCGTCCCGCACGGCCGCACGGTAGTCCCCCCCCGGCCCTAGCACGCACAGCAAGCGTCCTTCCGGCTGTTGCTTTGTGGACACCACGCACTCCTTTGCGTTGCCACTCCACCTTTCCTGCACCCGTGTTCGCAGGTTATTCGTACGAATAATAACCTAACAATAGGCCGCTGTCAAGCGGAGCGGGCATTATGCGAATCCTTCCGCAAGCCCAACATAGTGGTACTCGCTACCATAAGAACAACTATAGCTTGTATTTTGCCTGTTGTGACAGAAAAAACAGAATTCTTCTGCTTTTTTGATCTTTGCCGGGCGCGCTCCCGGAACGCGCAAAATATGCACAACCTATCAATCGAAATGATGTTAGGGAAATGTGGTTTAACCAGGATGATTCACCACATAGCACGCAGAGACCTTGGCGCGGCCTTCGGCCGCAACCAAAGAGGATTGCGGATTGCTCCGCCGCCCAGCCAAAACTGTCATGCACCCCCAGAACTACATTTACTCAGAGGGCTGTTGACGTTAGTTCAAATATTATGGTATTATAGCGGTTCTGTGGAAGGGGCGTCCGCAGCCGGCGCTGGTCCGCGGTGGGCTCGTTGGAAGATATGAATGTGAGAAGCCCTGGGGGTCGCCCGGAGGGCTGCACGATGACTCTCTCGCGACGGAGAGAGGAGGTGACGTTTGGCATCCACCCTGGTCCGTGAGCTGCTGGATGCGGGCATCCATTTCGGCCACCGTTGCAGCCGGTGGAACCCGAAGATGGCCCCGTACATCTACGGGAAGCGTAATTCGATCCACATCATCGACATTCGAGAGACCCTGCGGGGCTTGCTGCGAGCCAAGAAGTTCATCTCGCGGCTGGTTTCCAAAGGCGGGGACGTGCTCTTCGTCGGGACCAAACGGCAGGCTCGGGAGTTGGTCCAGCGGCACGCCGAGCGCTGCGGGATGCATTACGTCTCCGAACGTTGGCTGGGCGGGACGCTGACCAACTTCCGAACAATCCGATCCCGGCTGCAACGCCTCGAAGAGCTTGAGGCCCTGGTGGCCAGCCCCCAGTGGGAGACGGGCTACTCGAAGAAGATGAAATCCACCCTCTCCCGCGAGTTGCACAAGATCCTGCGGAACCTGAGCGGCATCCGGGAGATGAATCGCCTGCCGGGGGCGGTGGTGGTGATTGACGTTCGCAAGGAAGTGAACGCGCTGCGCGAGGCCCGGGCGCTCGAGATCCCCACGATCTGCCTGCTCGACACGGACAGCGATCCGGACCTGGTCGATATTCCGATCCCCGGGAACGACGACGCCATGCGCGGGATCGATTTGATCATGCGCCAGTTGACCGGCGCGGCCGAGGAGGGCCGCAAGGCCCGTCCCGAGCCGGCAGAAGCAGCGGAGAAACGCGAGGGACCGGCTACGGGCGGCATGCAGCGTCGTCCACGACGGCGCATTCCGGAAGGCGGGCGGCGTGAAGCACAGCCTGCTCCGGCCGAGCCCCAGCCGGCCGCACCGCCGACCGAGGCCCCCGCCCCGGAAGCGGTGGCGACGCCCGCGGCATCTGCCCCGGAAACGGCGAATCCAGCTCCAGCTCCCGCGGCCGGCGCAGAGTCGTCGGCGTAGGGTTCGAGCACGTAGTTCTTGACATGAACGTGGGCTCGCGGTGGCGCGCCGCGAGTTCTTTTCCAGATTTTGTTAGCTGAGGAGTCCAGCAATGGCAATCACTGCGGGGATGGTAAAGGACCTCCGCGAGAAGACCGGCCTGCCCATGATGGAGTGCAAAAAGGCGCTCGATGAGGCCGGGGGCGATGAGCAACAAGCAATCGAGCTGCTCCGGAAAAAGGGCCTGGTGCAGCTCAGCAAGCGCGCCGGCCGAGAGACCGGCGAGGGCCGCCTGACGTGCTACCTCGACGAGGCTAGCGGCCGGGCGGCGATCGTCGAGCTCCTGTGCGAGACTGCTCCGGTCGCCGGTACGGAGGACTTCATCGAATTGTCCGCGGCCGCGGCCCGGGCGGCGACTCAGATAGAGGCCCCCACGGCGGAGAACATTCTCGAACAGCCGTTGCCGAGCGAGCCCGCGCGGAAGGTCGGCGACCTGCTCAACGACGCCGTCAACCGCATCCGCGAGAACATCAAGATCGGGCGGGTCGGAGTCCTCTCCGGCCACATCGGACACTACCTCCATCACGACGGCCGCAAAGGCGTCTTGGTGGAATTCAACGCCGCCTGCCCTGCTGAACTCGCCACGGGCGTCTGCATGCACGTCGCGGCGATGCGGCCGATGTGCGTGCGGCGGGATGAGGTTGATCCGAAGCTGGTTGAACAGGAGCGGGAGATCGCGGCCGAACAGGTACAGGGCAAGCCGGAGCACATCCTCGACAAGATCGTGACCGGCAAGCTCAATAAATGGTATTCCGAGATCGTGCTTTTGGAGCAGCCGTTCGTGAAGGAAGACAAGAAGTCGGTCGGTCAGATTTTGCAGGAAGCGGGTCCGGAATTGACTGTCAACCGGTACGTGCGTTTCGAGATCGGGGAGGCATAGCGCGGATAATTCACCGCGTTCTCCGCGGTATGAGAAATGCGGGTTAGCAGTCCTCTGAAGAGCCGCGGGCTTCAGCCCGCGCGGTCGTTCGCGACCAATTGCGGCCTTATCGCCTTGTCACGTTCCCACGTTCCCACGTTCTCACGTTCCCACGCCTCTGTCATTCGCGCAGAAATGGCGTGAAATGGCTGGGGCTTGTGGGGCGCGCTAACCCGTGCTCGCGCGGTTTGCCGATGTTGGTTGTTGTTGACGACAGGGAGCCCGTCGACACAACGTGCCAAGGAGGGCACGATCCTTGACGCGCGAGGGTGCGCTGGAGCCCTGGGCTCTGCCCTCGATTCCCTGTACCGGGCAAGGAGGCCCGGCCAGTGAATCTGCCCCTCGCCGGCAAGGGATGCTGTGGAGACAGAAAATAGGAATGTCCCCCTTTTCTGCTCGGGCGCGGTTTCGATATACTACGTCTTGGTTAGATGCGAGAGACGAGGCTTCGGCATTGTCGGGGGAGCACGTTGCAGGGCTGCCGCCGGCGAGCGCCAGGAATCGAGGCGGGATTGCAGCAGTCTGAGATTCTCACCGATCAGCGGATGCTCGAGACGCACTGTCACGCGTGGCGGGCGGCGGGTTGCTTCGCCTTCGACACGGAGTTTATCCGCGACGACACGTACGATGCGGCCCTATGCCTGATCCAGGTCACTACTGACGGGAACGTGGTCCTGGTGGATCCCACGCAGGACGTTGACCTCAATGTATTCTGGGATTTGGTGACGGACAAGTCCATTGTCACGGTGGTGCACGCCGGCAAGGAGGATTTCGAGGTCTGCCTGCGGTCCACGGGGCGGGTCCCGCGCAACGTGTTCGACGTCCAGATCGCAGCCGGTTTCGTGGGCTACGGATATCCACTCAGCCTGCTGCGGCTGGTCGAGCGGATGATGCACCGCCGCATCAGCAAGGCCCAGACGTTGACCGATTGGCTGCGGCGGCCCTTGACGCCGGAGCAGATCCGCTACGCGGTCGAGGATGTTGTCTATTTACCGGAGATTCACACTCGCCTGGCCCAGGAGATCGAACGGGCCGGGCGTACGGCGTGGGCTCGGGAAGAATTCAAGCGTTTCGAGGAGCCGGAGTTCTACCGGCCGCCGCCGGAGGAGAGGGTGCTCCGTCTGAGGGGCAGCAAGAAGCTCGACGGGCTGGGCTTGCTGGCCCTCGAACGGCTGGTGGAGTGGCGGGATCAGTGGGCCCAGTCGCGGAACCGGCCCACGCGAGCGTTGATGCGTGATGACGTGCTGGTGGAGATCGCTCGTCGTCGCCCACAGAAGGAGCGCGATCTGGAGGTTCTACGTGGCTTCCCGCAGGCCCGGAATCGGAAGGTCGTGCGGGAATTGGTGAAGGTCATCGCGGAGGTGAGCAAGACACCCAAGAGCGAATGGCCGAAGCCGGTCATCCGACACGAAGACACGCCGATGACCAAAGCGCTGCTCGACCTGCTGTCGGCGGTCATCCAGGCCACCTGCTGCGACGACAAGCTGAATTGGAACCTGCTGGGCAGCACTCAGCGGCTGCGTGAACTGCTGGATTATCACGAGGGGCGTCTGGAAGAACGGCCGGCGTTGCTGCAAGGCTGGCGGGAGGAGTTCATCGGCCGCCGGTTGCTCGATCTGCTGGAGGGTCGCAGCCGGCTCCATCTGGTCGGCTGGCCGGAGGACCCACGGCTCCAGCTTACTGCTCGTCCGACGAGGAAGAAGACGTAGAATGTAGCGGTCGGGCTCCGTACCGGCCGAAACCACCGGCTGGAAGCCGGTGCCA
>JAGMDK010000399.1 GCA_023128695.1 Phycisphaerae bacterium | reverse complement strand
AACTCAGAAAATGTGGGTAATAGCATGCTCTTGAGCAGTGCGAATGTGTGTCACTGCTCTTGAGCAGTGGCACAGCAGCCTGTCAATTGAGGATTGCCGGAGCACTCGTGAAAGCCTCCGCAAACACGGCGTAATCACGCAGGTCCACGTCCCCGTCGGCCTCCGTGTCGAAGCTCTCCAGGCACTCTTCGGGCGTGATCGGCGGCGTGGGCGTCGGCGGGGTGTCCGGACCGGCCATGCCGTCCGCGAATACGGCGAAATCGCCCAGGTCCACGTCGTGATCGTCGTCGAAATCCCCAATCCGAACGCCGTCGGCCACGAACTCGATGATGCTCGTGAATTCCCAGCTCCCGCCGGCCTCGCCGCGGATGCGGACGGCGTCGCCGGAGAGCGAGTCGAAATCCAGCCCGATCACTTGGTAGAACGCATACCGGTCGAGCGGCTCGCTGAGGCTCAAATTGGCCGCGGATGTCCAGTTTCCCGCCCGGCGAACCTCGACGATCAGGTTCTCGAAGTACCCGCCGCGGGGTGGGTACTCGCGCGGGTCGTAGTTGATCCCGTACCAGCGGATGTCGCCCTCGTGGAACGTCAGTCCGTCGAAACGCACCGGCATCGAGAAATTCAGTTGGTAGTAATCGCCGCCCTCGGGCTGGGCGTTGTCGCCGTCGTCGGTTTTGTAGGGCAGGTGGCCGTTGTAGCGGACGTCGATGATCCCGTCGATGATGCCGTCGAGATTATCGCGGTCCTCCATGGGGTCGTGGTCTTCAATGCTCGCGGAAGTGGTCACGCTGCCGCCCGCCGCCAGCACGGCCGCCACCAGCCCGGTCGGGCCCGGCGGGTCCGGCAGCTCAGGCTCCGGCGTCACCGGATCATCCGCCGGTATCGTATAAACCGCCTCTTCGACCGTACCGCCGTTGGCGACGATCACCTGCTCTGTAGCCGCCTGTAAGCGGGCGGCGATGTTGGTGATCGTGTCGTACTCAGGCAGGCCGGGACGGCTGAGCACCTTGTAGTGGTTGGTCGCGGGGCCGGTCAGCGCCGGCGGCAGGGCGTCATATCCGAGGATGAGCCCGATCAGGCCGCCGGCCGTGGCGGGGTTGCAGTCGGCGTCGAAGCCGGACAACACCGCTATTTTCACCGTTTCCTCGAAGTCACCTTCGCCGTAGAGCAAAGCCAGGGTCGTATTGGCCAGGTTGATGGTCGACTCGATCCATCCGCGGTAGCGCCCGTGGTCGTAGGCCCCGCAGTAATAGTCGTAAATCAGCCGCCGAGTTTCCCGCCAATCGGGGTTCCCGTCGAGCAGGTCGAGGGCGTACCAGTCGCGGACGTCCTGGATCGCCTGCCACGAGCGCGAACTCTGCGGGATCGCTTCCTGCCCCAGCTCGACGACGGCGTGAATATCGGTCTCGAACGCGGCGACGGCATACAACGCCCCGTAGAACTCCGCCGCATGCCGCGAGAAGCCCTCGTTCGTGACGCTCGCGAACGTCTGGACGGCGTCGATCGCCCACTGCCGCAGCCCGGGCGAAAGTGCCCCGAGGCTTTCCGTGGTGATCTGCGAGTCGATCGCATAGGCGTTCATATTGTTGCGGTAGGCCCCGGTGTCCGGAATGACGAACCCGTGGATCATCAGGTACTTGGCCTGCAAGTTCGCGATGTAGATGTCCGTCAGCGGGACGTGGTCGTCCCATTCGCCTTGAATCTGGGCGTTGGTGGGATTGAGCCCGTGCGTCTCCAGGCAGTGCAGATAGAGATACTCAAAGTTGGTATCGTCATCGCCGGTCCACGGGTCTTCGTAGCTCGTTTTAATGACCCATTCGAAGACCTCGTCGGGAGCTGGTTCACGAGTGCAATACTGCCCCTCGAACGGCCGCCCCGTGTGGTTGCCGATGAGCTGCCCGAACCACATGCCGTGGAGCTTGTCGAGGTAGTCGTCCGCGTTGATGGTCCGCTGGGCGAAGGCCCGCTCCGTACCCGCTCCGCAAGCGATCAAGCTGACAGACGCTAACAAAACCTGAAGAGCCGCGGACTTCAGTCCGCGCGGCCCCGCGCAGGCTAAAGCACGTTCCCACGTTCCCACGTTCCCACGTTCCCACGTGGACTTCAGTCCGCGCGGCCCCGCGCCGGCTAAAGCCCGCGGCTCTTCACGGGGGTGTGTTACAGTTGTGTTAGATGCTTTACGTAGAAGTGCCCATCGTGCCCGGTTCCGCCATTGCCTCATCTGACACCTCCTGCGATCAAATAGCGCTCCGGCCCCTGCTCCCACCAAATGTCGAACTCCCATATTCAGTATACCATCCTCGGCGGTCCAATTCGGAAAACTCGGGCATTTTCGGTGGTCGAACAAAGCTTTTCATGCACGGTCCCGGCGGCTACACTATCTGTCTTCTCAGAGGATCCTTATATGCCAACTGCAACGACGGCAGAACAGGCACCCGGACTGCTATGAGTAGCTGGCGGTTTGTCTGTAAGTTATTGAACTCAGCCGTGAGGAATCGTCATCATTTCCGGTGAACAGATGGGAGGCTCGCAGAAGCCGGCGAAGTAGCCGGTGGTGATCACTTGCAGCCACGGGCAGCAGAAAGGGCAAATACCATGAGTTCTTCAAGAAGCGTGCGACAAACAGTGTGGTCAATGTTCTCGGTTTGTCTCGTCGGCCTCGTGCTGGCAGTCGGCGTAAATCCGGCCCAGGCGGACGTGCGCTACGTTGACGACGACGCCCCACCGACCGGCGACGGCCAGAGCTGGACCACGCCCTACGATGATCTTCAGGACGCCCTGACCGAGGCGTTGGGCGATCCGAGCATCATCGAAATCCACGTCGCCGGCGGAACGTACTACCCCTCCGAGCAGTCCGAGCCGGGCACGCCACGCACCGAAAGATTCCGTCTCATCAACGGCGTCACAATCTCCGGCGGCTATGCCGGACTGGCCGATCCGGTCAACCCGGACGTCCGCGACCTGGAGTTGTACGAGTCCAGCCTCAGCGGCGACATCGGCGCGCAAGGCGACGATTCCGACAACTGCTACCATGTCTTCTATCATCCCGAGGGCCTGAACCTGGACGAAACCGCCGTTCTTGATGGATTCACTATCACTGCCGGAAACGCCAACGGTAGTGGCTCGCACAGGCTCGGCGGCGGGATGTTCAACAGTGATTGCAGTCCGATGGTGACCAACTGCACGTTCAGCGGGAATAGGGTCTATGGCGGCGGCGGCGGTGTCCTCTGCCATGACAACAGCAGCCCGACGCTGACCAACTGCACGATCAGCGGGAATTCGGCCGTTATGATAGGCGGCGGCGTCCTCTGCCGGGACAACAGCAGCCCGACGCTGACCAACTGCACGATCAGCGGGAATTTGGCCCACTTTAGAGGCGGCGGCGTCTACTGCTACTCCATAAGCGCCTCCAGAAGCAGCCCGACGCTGACCAACTGCACGATCAGCGGGAATTTGGCCCACTCTAGCGGCGGCGTCTACTGCGGCGACAACAGCAGCCCGACGCTGACCAACTGCATCTTGTGGGGCGATACACCGCAGGAGATTGTCGTTTCCTCGGGCGGCTCGGTCTTGAGCTACTGTTGTGACGTTCAGGGTGGCTGGTCCGGCGAGGGCATCATCGACACCGATCCGCTATTCGTTGATCCCGGCCACTGGGACGACAACGGCACGCCGGGCGATCCGTATGATGATTATTGGGTAGATGGTGATTATCACCTACAGCCCGACTCGCCCTGCATCAACCTGGGCAACAACGACGCCGTACCGGTCGACATTAGCACGGATTTCGAGGGTGACGATCGCATCCAGCAGTGCCGGGTGGACATGGGTGTCGATGAGACGCCGTACATCGGCCCGGACTGCAACACGAACGGCGTGGCCGACGCATGTGACATCGAGCAGGGTACCAGCCCGGACTGTAACACGAATGGCGTACCGGATGAATGTGATCTCGCCGAGGGTACAAGCCTGGACTGCAATACCAACGACGTTCCGGACGAGTGTGATATCGACGAGGGTACCAGCCCGGACTGTAACACGAATGGCGTACCGGATGAATGTGATCTCGCCGAGGGTACAAGCTTGGACTGCAACACCAATTACGTGCCCGACGAGTGTGATATCGACGAGGG
>JAGMDK010000398.1 GCA_023128695.1 Phycisphaerae bacterium | reverse complement strand
AGTCATGTAGCGTCCGGGCTCCGTACCGGACGTCCATGTAGCGTCCGGGCTCTGTACCGGACGTCGTTGTAGAAGAGCTTTTCCGGTATCTCACGGCCGGTACGGAGCCCGGCCGCTACATTATCCAGGCGGTGCCGACTTGTGCGGCGGACTGTTATGATCAAAACATGGCAACGGCGGAGAATAGCGTCAGTGGACAACGCGATGACGACGCGAACACCACACGACGTGAACGCCCGCGGCCGCGACCACTGCTGTGGCCGATCATCGCACTGATCCTCGGCATCTGGCTGTCCGATTCCATCGGTCCCGTGACGGGAGGGCCGCGCACCGCCCTGCTCGTGCTACCGTTCGTTGCGTTCGGTTTGCTGTTGATGTTGCAGCGACGGGCCACCCCGGTGATTACGGGTTTTTCCCCGAACTCATTGGTGTTGGGTCTTATTATGGTTATTGCGCTGCTGGCGGGCTTCGCCCGTCAGCAGGCGGCCATCTATCGCCCGCCGCGGCACATCGTTCACGCGTTGGGGGACGAGCCGGTGCTCACGCGGGTGGCCGGTCGGATCATTACGACGCCGATCGAACGCCCGGCTGTTCGGCGGAACCCCTTCATTCCATTCGACCCGTCGCCGCGGACGCAGTTTGTGCTCGCTCTGGAAGAGTTGCGTACAACGGACCCGCCGATTCCGACGACGGGCAATGTGCGTGTCAGTGTTGAAGCCGTGGATTTGAGCTTGCGGCTGGGGCAAACCGTGCAACTGACGGGCAAGCTCTACCGGCCGTCCGGCCCGCGCAACCCGGGCGAGCGGGATTGGTCGCAGTGGTATCGGCGGCAGGGGCTCGACGCCGGCATGTTAGTGGAAGGAGCGGCCCACGTGGCAGTGCTGCCGGGTCAGGCAGCGTGGTACCACCAACTGGTCTCGGCCGTCCGCGGCCAGGCGCGCAGTCTCCTATTCGAGCCGTATGCCGACTTGGAAGCGGACGAGTCCCAACGTCTACTTGATGTCATGGTGCTTGGGCAACGCAGTGCCGCGGACCGGGGCCTGAACGAGGCGTTCCTCCGCGCCGGCGGGATGCACTTTCTGGCCGTCAGCGGCTTTCACGTCGGCGTGCTGGCCGGGTCCGTGTGGTGGCTCATGCGGCGAGTGCTAAGTCGCAGGCGGCGCGCGGCCGGGCTGATTGTGATAGTGGTCACGGTCCTCTACGCACTGATTGCCGAACCCAACGCCCCGATTCTCCGCGCCGCCACCCTTGTTATTGTCGCGGCGTTGGCGTTGATGACCAACCGGCCGTTCTGTGTGACGAACTGGCTGGCGTTGGCCGCCGGATTCATCTTGATCTGCAACCCGAACGAGCTCTTTCGAGCCGGGTTCCAACTTTCATTTGTCCAGGTGGCCGGGCTCATGACCGTGGTCCCCCGGGTGCAGCGCCGGTTATTTCTGGGACGCCCCGACGATATTTTGCCGCCCGATGCGCAGACCATCCCGCAGCTTATTATGCTGAAAGCGAAACGCTGGCTCTGCGGCTTGGCGGTCGTGTGCATTTGTGCCTGGTTGACGGCTTTGCCGCTGGTGTTGCTGCACTTTGGGCGTTTCGCTCCGTGGGGTTGGCTGGGGACGTTCCTGCTTTCGCCGCTGGTGTTCCTCACGATCGTGCTCAGCTTCGCGACGCTGATCGCCAACGCCGTGCATCCGCTGCTCGGCATGCCGCTGGGCGTGTTGTTGCGCTGGCTCACGGAGGGTCTCTTGGGCACGGTCGGGCTCTTCACGCATTTTCCGGGGGCGGTGATCGAGTGTCAGCCACCGCCGGCAGGGCTGGTGTTTGTCACCTATGGCGTGCTCCTGGCAATGGTGGCTCGGCAGGAGCCTCGCCCTCCCGGCGCGGCTCGGCAGGAGCCTCGCCCCCCCGGTCCGCAAGCGCGACGACCAGTTCTCAGCATCAGAAGAATCGCAACGACCATCGTGATTACTCCACTGGTGCTGGCCTGGCTGGGGTATCTGGTCCTGCCCGGTGGTAACCGGGGACCAGGTTACACCGTCCATGTGCTCGCGGTGGGCAACGGCAGCGCGACGGTGCTGGCGGCCCCCGGGGGGCAAGCGGCCATCTACGACGTGGGTACCACGATCAATACTGACGCGGGCGAGGTCGCCGTCCGCGCCGCGCGGGCGCTGGGCGTCCGGCGACTGGACACGGTCCTGATCTCGCACGCCAACTTCGACCACTACAGCGGGCTGCCGACGGTCATGGAGTGCATTACGGTCGGGCGCTGGATGACCAATGCTTACTTCACGGACAGAGACATGCTGGAGAGTGGCCGGGGGCGTCTGGCGGAAAGGTTGCCGACGGAGGCCGCAGCGCCGGCAATGCTCCAAGCCGGTGATTTTCTCAAGCTCGGCGATGCGACCCTCGAAATCCTCTGGCCACCGGCGGGGCTTAACGATATGTGGGAAACGAACGATACCTCGCTGGTTGTTCGTTTGACGGCGGGCGGGCGAACCGTGCTGCTGACGGGCGATATCGAACGCGACTCGATCAATGCCCTGCTGGAGGCCGAGCGGGCGGGTCGGATCGACTTGCGGGCCGACGTGCTGATCGCGCCCCACCATGGCGCGGTGCTCAAGGACGTGACCGCCGACTTCTATGCCGCCGTCTCGCCGAGCGTGGTCGTCGTTTCGGCCCGCGAGTTGCGACCCAAGCTGGAAGCCGTCGTACACGAAACGCTGGGACCGGGCTGCCGGATCATTGCCACCGGCGAAGCTGGTGCGGTCGTCGTACGGATCAGCACCGCGGGCGATTTGCGGATCGAGACGCCGTTTGCGAAATGAAAAAGGGGGACAAGTATGCTGGTGCGAGAATCCTTTCTCGCACCAGTGACGCAGTTCCCGGCTTTACAATCCACCAATCATCGGGTCTGATACTCACAGTTCGATCAGCCGACAGCCAGCAAGCAGGAGGTGCCCGATGAAGTTCTGGCAAGTGGGCATTATCAGCGTCGCCATTGTGACACTGAACGCCTGTAAGAAACCACAGGAGCATGTCGCCGCGCGCGACGAGGAGCCGTATCAGCCGCTGGTACAAATGGACACGCCGCCGCCGGAAGAAAGCGATCCTTACGCCACTGATCCGATGGTCACGCCGCCGGAAACCCGCGCCGCGGCGGAGCCGGTCGAAGCAACGCCCGTGCCCTCGGAGGCGACGCCTCCCGCGGAGGAAGTCGCCGGTCCGCGTACGCACGTGGTCGTGAAAGGCGACACGCTCTTTAAGTTGGCACGCGCGTACTACAACGACCAGAGCAAATGGAAGGACATCTGGCAGGCCAACCGGACGCGCGTCCCAGATCCCAACAAGCTCGAGGTCGGTACGAACCTCATTATTCCATAAACGGTCGGCACAAACAGTCCGATGCAAAATCCGTGCTGGCCGGAAATGTAGCGTCCGGGCTCTGTCCCGGACGTAGGAGACTGGATAACGCTCTTCTACGAAGACGTCCGGGACAGAGCCCGGACGCTACATTGCGAAGACGTCCGGGACGGAGCCCGGACGCTACATTATTGTTACGGCGGATTGCTAATAGTCCGTTGAAAAAGTAGCGTCGGCCGAAAGCACAATGTCCACGTTCCGGAGTGATAGCCCAATCCAATACGTCAAGGGCGTTGGGCCCCGGAAGGCGGAGGCGTTCGCCACACTGGGTATCCACACCGTTGGGGGCCTGCTCGAGTATTTCCCGTTCCGCCATGAAATCGACCGCGGCGAGGCCGATATCGACGAACTCGTGCCCGGAACCAATGTCACCATCCGCGGGGAGGTTACCCGCCTCGGCGGCCGCCCGCCGGCAATGCGCTGCGTGATCGACGACGGCACCGGAAGCTGCACCCTGCGCTGGTTCAACCAGCCCTTCGGCCGGCAGCGGCTCTTTCGGGGCGCGACGGTGGTCGCCAGCGGCCACGTGCAGATCTACAACGATCGGCCGGAGCTCGTACAGCCGCGAATCCAGGTCTTCGAGCCCGACGCCCTGCTGTGCGAGCAACGACAGGGAACCCGACGTGTCGGGGTGTACCGCGGCAACGCTCACATCAAGTCGCCCACGATCAGCCGGGTGGTGCAAAACGTTTTGACGCAGGGGCGATTGCCCGTGCCCGAGGTGATTCCGCCGGCGCTGGTGCGGAAGCACAAGTTGCCGACACGCGAACAGGCCATCCGTCAGATGCATTCCCCCGCCGACGATGCCCAATTCAAGCAAGCCCGCACGCGGCTGGCGTATGAAGAGTTCCTGCTGATGGAGTTGGCGCTGGCCCTGCGGCGACGAAAACGGCTCGCGCTGCAAACCGGGCGGAAACTGCACGTCACGCGCGAGATCAACGACCGCATCCGAGCCCGTTTCCCCTTCACACTCACGAAATCCCAGGACACGGTGCTCCGCGAAATCGTCCGCGACCTGCAAAGCGGACGGCCGATGACACGCTTACTACAAGGCGACGTCGGCTGCGGCAAAACCGTCGTGGCGCTGTACGCCTGTCTTGTCGCCATCGCCAACGGCAAGCAGGCCGCGATCATGGCCCCGACCGAGATTCTCGCCCAGCAACACTTCGCCAACATCGACCGCTATCTGGCCGACAGCCGCGTCCGCTATGTCCTGCTCCGCGGCAAGCTCGGCAAGAAACAGCGCGACGAGATACGCACTGCCATCGAGCGCGGCGAAATCGATCTGGTCGTCGGCACACAAGCCCTGATCCAGAAGGACGTCGCCTTTGATCAGCTCGCGATGGTGGTCGTTGACGAGCAGCACAAGTTCGGCGTCATGCAGCGGCACAAGTTCCGCACGAAGGGTCCGATGCCGCACTACCTGGTCATGACCGCCACGCCGATTCCCCGTACGCTGGCGATGACGGTCTTCGGCGACCTGGACGTGTCGATCATCAAGCACTCGCCGCCGGGCCGCGGCCGAATCATCACGAAAGTCGTCACGCCCCAGAAATGGGAAACGGTGATGGGGTACGTACGGCAGCGGGTCGAGGCCGGCGAGCAAGCGTACGTCGTCTGTCCGCTGATCGGAAAAAAGGAAGACGAAACCGGCGATTCCAGCATTCCGCGGATAGCATATGAACAACGTCGGGGTTCGAACGCCGGCGGGCTCATCTCCGTGAAAGCGACCCACGACAAGCTGGTCAGCGGCCCGTGGCGAGGGCTTGATGTCGGGCTGCTCCACGGCTCGCTGCGCCCCGCCGAGAAACAGGCCACTATCGAAGCCTTCGCCGCTGGCCGGCTCCACGCGGTGGTTTCGACAACGGTGGTGGAAGTCGGCGTGGACGTATCCAACGCCACGATCATGGTGGTTGAGCACGCCGACCGCTACGGCCTCTCGCAGTTGCACCAGTTGCGCGGCCGCGTGGGGCGTGGGAGCAAGGAGAGCCTGTGCGTGCTCATCGCGCGCGACCGCGGCGGCAAGTCCGCCCAGCGGCTGAGCGTCATGACTCAGACGACCGACGGCTTCAAGATCGCCGAGGCCGACCTGCGGCAGCGCGGGCCGGGACAACTCTTCGGCACCAAGCAGCACGGGCTGCCGGAGTTGCAGGTCGCGGACATCATCGAGGACTTCGGATTACTCGAGCAAGCGCGTCAGGATGCGTTCGCGATTGCTGCCGCCGACCCGGAGCTGACGCGTCCTGAAAACCGCGCCTTGCTCCCGGCCCTGAAGCGCGTCTTCGGCGAGAAGCTGGCCCTGATCGACGCGGCCTGACGGAGGGTAACAATATAGATTTGTGGTTACTATTGTTGGAACAGGATTGCGTTACGCGTTGTTTTACTAGGCGTCGAAGTAGAAAGTGTTTTGTTTATCCGGCTTCTTCAACGCGATCTTGCGCCATATCCTCACCCCTATCTTCGACCGGGAGCAGAAAATCAACCAGTACAGCCGACGGCCAGTGCTGGGAATAGCTTCTTGCTCAAACTCTGTATAGCCCAACTTGGCAATCTGAGTACGATACAGACCAAGAAATGCTTTCAGCCATCGATTCCGCGGCGTGCTGTCCCGAACACCGCGCCAATCAGCGTCTGGACCCATCACGCGATCGAGATTCGATTTTGGATTGTCCCAGTAATAGGTCTCCCAGTTCCGCAAGATATCAAGACGATCAGGAAAGAAGATTATTAGATCCGCGCGTCTCACAGCCAGCGTTTTCAACGTCTCATAGTCGAGGTGAAGTCCATACGGATCAAGAAAAGCCAAGCACAGTGCGCGGCTGGGAATCGATGTCACTATTTCGTGAACTTTCTCGTTGGCATTGCCACGCAACACTTGGATTTCCGACTTCGTCTTTGTAGTGCGCAGTCGTGTTCCGAGCGCGTGACACCTCTGCTCGTCAAACTCACACAAATGCAAGCCGTCGAACGCGTATCGCGCCTGGGCGGCAATGAGGGGAGACCCCCAATCCAATTGCTTGGATTTCTTGAGCCGTTCTATTCCCGCCCCGGCGAAAAGGTCGATGTAATGCAAGCCTGCCCACCGTTTCTTATGCATCGCGGTCGTGAATGCATCGATGTACCGGAGGAGAAAATGATGCTTGTCTCGAGACCATTGACCGACTTCTGGAATGATGAGGCCGTCGTCTTTAGGCGGTGGCAATTCGAGCATGTTGGCATTCCCCACTGTTGACGGACGGCATTTCATCCCACGTGCGCCCATCCAACAATCGTCCCGCACATTTCTTGTTCACACCGCCCCACTGCTTGAAGAAGAACGGTACGCCGCATGCAACGCAACGGTCACGAATCGCGCCAACCCAGTCAGGCTCCATGGGCCTCGCGCCAGGCCCGGATTCGCCCCCGACGATTACCCAATCGATCCCGGACAACGGTAGGCGGGGAACCGGCCCGAGCAACGGCTCGAGGGATAGAAACTTGATCAGGGCGCCAGTACTGCGAAGTTGAGTGACACGAACCATAACACTCGCGTCTTCGATACTCGTGCCTAGCCAGATATTGGAGGTCCAAGCAAGACAACGTGAGTATTCGGCCGCGAGGTGTGGCCGTTTCGTCAGAATTTGAAACGTGTGTTGCGGACACTGATTCATCACCCCGAATACACGCTGGATGAAGCCGAGCGGAACGTGTTCGTGGAACAGATCGCTCATTGAGTTGACGAAAACCAGGCGCGGGCGCTTCCAGTGGTATGGATCTTCAACCGCCGCATGATCGAGGTGGATCCGGCCGTTCCACCGGCCGCGGGTGTTGACCACGGAGAGGTAATTCGCCGTGCGGCCGGGGTTGATGCCGCGTCGCCGGGCGCTGCGCGCTATCGCCGCCAGCCGCTTCGCCATTCGTTCGGCATAGCAGTTTTGGCACCCGGTGCTGACCTTCGTGCAGCCGACCACCGGGTTCCAAGTCGAGTTGGTCCACTCGATGCTTGACATCTGTGCCATACCCGCTCTCCAGGTTATGAACTATACCTAACATACACCGTATATGCAAGTGCCATGATGGGCCACTGCTCTTGGGCTTGCTATTACCCACATTTTCTGA
>JAGMDK010000397.1 GCA_023128695.1 Phycisphaerae bacterium | reverse complement strand
CCGGAGTCAAGCAGAGAATCAGTTATGACAAAACCTCACGAAAGGGTGTCTTGCACCATCCGTACCTGGGGTATTGATGGGGCAACATAGCCATAAAAGCACTTTTTCAGGAGTGTTTTCCATTAAATCGACAGGCCCTTCAGCGTTGGGGGACGCGAATATCCTGGCTACCCTCGTTATACGCGGTTGTCGCGCTGAAATTCGCGTTCGCTCTTTTGGCGCTGGCGGGTGATGCGTTCGAGCTTCTGGCGCTCGACGTAGCTGAGGCTGTTGATGCCCTGTTCGTGGACTTTCTTAAGGATGCGGTCGAGGTCGGCTTCGGTCTTGTTCTCCTCCCCCTGCCGAGCCTCCCAGCCGCCGGGGTTGGGGTTGGGGAACTCGACCGGCCGACGGGGTCGGCGTGATCGGGGTTTGGTCTTGAAGATACGCGACCAGAAACTCCGTCCCTGTGAGCGCCGCGGGTCGTAAGTCATGTAATTGGGGTCCTCGACGAGCAGCCCATGACGGGCGGCCCGGTAACGCTGCCAACAGGTCAGACCGCCGAAGATGGCGATGAAGAGGAGCATATTGCCGCGCTGACCGCTCAACGCCCACATCGCCAATAGGCCACACCCAACTAGGCCCACTTGGCAAGCAATGATGCTGGCTCGCTGAAGGCCGACAAAGGGCCAAATGATGGCGTGGAACAACTGGCCGCCATCAAGGGGGTAGATCGGCAATAAGTTGAAAGCCAGGAGCAACAGGTTCACTTGGTAAAAGATCCACAAGCACTCGATCCAGGAATATCCGGTCGTGAGGTATATTCCGCCGAAGGGGTTCAGTAGGATTAATTCCAACAGGCCGGTGTAGCCGAGCACGATTCCCCCGCTGATCAGGCAAAAGACGACGTTGACGAGCGGACCCGCAGCTACGGTGACGAACTGCGGCCAGGGGCGCATAGGCGCATGGGCATAGGCCAAACCACCCAGCGGCCACATCATGATGTCATGGGCGTCGCCCCCGACGGCCCGGGCGCCGAAACAGTGCCCCAACTCGTGAATCAGCACGATTCCGAAGAGCAGGCTTAGAAAGAGCAGCTCAAACTGCCAGTGGAAGCCCTGCCGGCTCGCATCAAACAGACGGAACGCGATCCAGAATAGAAAGAGTATGTGGACGCGGATGTTGATCTCGAAGAGACGCCCGACTTTGAATGACCCGTTGAGGAAATTCATACGCCGCCCCCTTCGCCACGGATAAAACGGTCGTAATACAGCACTGTCAAGATGGTCTTCCCGTCCGTAATCTTCCCGCCGCGGATGGCGTCGAGCGCATCGCCGAGGCTCATCGTGGTAACGCGAATCTGCTCCCCGGATTCGTGCGCGGTGGGGCCGGGGGTCAGCTCGGTTGCCAGGAAAGCCTCCATCCGCTCACTCAGGATGCCCGGGGAGGAGAAGCAGGTCACCAGCGGCGTGAGCCGGCCGGCCCGGTAGCCGGTCTCCTCGGCCAATTCGCGGGCGGCACACTCGATCGCCGGTTCGGCGTTGTCAATGGTGCCGGCGGGAACCTCGAGCAGTTCCTGGCCGACCGCCACGCGGTAATTGTGAATCAGCACAATCCGGCCGTCGGCGAGGATCGGCAGGACCACCGCCGCCCCGGGATGCCTGACGATGTCGAACACGTGGGGCCGGCCGTTGATCTCGACCTTTCGGCGTTCGACCCCGAACTTCCTGCCTTCGAATACTGTTTCGCTCGCGCTCACCGTGGTTTCCGTCGCATGGGTGTCATTGTTATCGTTCCGCCGGCGGGGCGGGTACCCACGATTATATCGGCTGGGCGCGGAATCCGCTGGACTGGGGGAAAAAAGGAACATTCTTCGGCTTGAAGGTTATTGCTCTTGAGCGGCTCTGGCGTGCCACTGCTCTTGAGCAGTGTGTTCTTTGGCCGGCAATAGCCCGGGCACTGCTCAAGAGCAGTGGCACACGGCGAGGCACCGCTGCCTGCCTTGGTCGTGCCGTTTCCCTCTGTTCCACAGAACGTGCGCGATCACGGCACGCCGCACGAACTCGCGTGCCGGCCAAAGTCTGCTAATCCTAGCCGTTCCTGTCAGGCGCTGCTGAGGTGGCGCTGGGCACCCGAGCGGGACTGCGGAGTTGCCCGCCGCGAATATCCTGGTATCATGGACTGGAACCGCGCCGCTGGTTGTCCTGGTTAGCCCCGGCTGCGGCGCGGACATCGCCCGACTGCCTAAGCCAGAATCCGTTCAAAAGCGAACTCGCGTAGCCGGGCCGGTAGCCCGTTTTGCCGGCTCAGGATCCGCTGCCAGGTGGATTTACGCACTTGGCGGAAAGGTTGTTTATGAAGCAAGCCGAGGACTCGGTGAGTAGGAGCCGCAAGGAATACCTAGACTTTCTATTGCCACGCGCGCACAAGCTTGGCGACAACGGTGTCGTCGCAGCCTTCGATGCCGACATACGCAGAGTCGGCGTCGACGTGCGCCGGGCTCATGCGCCCACGGCGCCTCTGTCTGATTCTCATCGGAACATCGAACCGGTATTTCCACTTCAAAAGAAATCGCCGTACGTGCTTGGCATAATCGAGGAGTTTGATAACAACCACTTGCCATATGTCGCCGCGTGTGAAGATTTGGGAGTTCGCTACAAGCTTCTCGACATCTCAGGCCCTAACTGGATTCAAGCCGTTCGCGGCTGCGGATGTGACGCTTTTCTAGTGTGGCCATCCTTCAAAGTGAGCATGTGGAAGCATATGTTCGACGAGCGGTTGAAGGTCATGGTTGAGGAACTGGGCCAGACCATCTACCCAACCTACAACGAAGTCTGGTTGAATGAGAGCAAACTGCGGATGTCTTACTGGCTGGCGGCTAACGGAGTCCCGCACTGTAGGACCTGGGTATTCTACTCGCGCGAGGAGGCGCTGGAGTTTGCTCGAGAGGCCGACTTGCCGCTCGTGGCGAAGTGCGACATGGGCTCCCGCGGAGCGGGGGTGAAGATCCTTCGGAGCCGCTCGGCGGCCGTACGATATGTCGATCAACGTTTCGGGGAAGGGATGGTCTGTCGAGACGCTGATAGTCGGGATCGGGAATGGGGCAACGTCCTGTTCCAGGAATTCCTGCCGGGAGTCGCCGAGTGGCGAATGATCCGAATCGGCGAGTCGTATTTCGGCCATCAGAAGCTCAAAGAAGGGGAATTCCATAGCGGCTCCGGCAAAGTCGGGTGGTATGATCCTCCACAACTGCTTTTGGATTTTGTGCGCGCGCTGACCGACAATGCAGGGTACACGGCGCTGAGCGTGGATGTCTTTGAAACCCCTGATGGGCGCTATGTCGTTAATGAGATTCAGTCGCACTTTGCGGCTTATGTGGAGTCTCAAATGTACATAGACGGCAGGCCGGGGCGGTACCTATACGACTACGCTGACGGAGAATGGCGCGTCGAAGAAGGTGTTTTCTGCAGGAACAGTTGCTGCGACCTGCGGGTGTCGGCGCTCTTGGCCCTGCTCGATCGAATGGCCTCTCAGTCATCGTTGAGTGAGCGGTGCTTTCTGTCACCGTCCTGTCAATTCGCACGCGACCTCGTAGTTTGAATTCCAACTGAGGATAGGACAAGTCTTGAAAATCACAATTATCGGAGCTGGAAACGCCGGCTTGACTCATGCGGCCATGATTGCCAAACGAGGCCATGCGGTCACAATCGTAAAAACGACGCATCTGATGTACGAAGACTCCTTTGACGTATTGAGTCGGACAAGACAAATAGAATACGAGCTGGGCGGCGAGAAAGGCGTAGTCGGCATTGAGGAAGCGACACGAGATCTTCCAAGCGCGGTTTCTCAAGCGGATGTCATTCTCGTCTTGACGCAAAGCGTCGCCCACGAGGCACTTTCCGAGCTGATTGCGCCTCATCTGCGGAGCGGACAGATTCTGTTTGTCTCGCCGGGCTATGCCGGAAGTTTCTATTTTTCGACAAAATGCAAGGGGAAAGGCGTTGTGTTCGCCGAGGGTGAATCGGTGCCTTTTGACTCCCGAATCGTTGCTCCGGGCAAGGTCAATATTTGCTTCGAAAACATTCGGAACCCCATCGGGGTTTTCCCTTCCGCAAAAACAGAGGAAACGCTGACACGACTGAAGGGCATCCTGCCCCGGTACACAGCCCGACAGGACGTCTTGGAGTCCGCTTTTCACAATCCCAACCTTGTCGTCCATACCGTGGGCGCGATAATGTCGGTTGGCCGCATTGAATACAGCCAGGGCGAGTTTTGGATGTATCGCGAGGCCTTCAGCCCCACGATCTGGAAGTTGGTTGAGGATTTGGACTCGGAAAAGAAGGCGATTCTGGCGCATTTCGAATTGCCGACGCAGAGCTTCGCGGAATCATTCCAATGCCGGACTTACGAAGATCTCAGCGCGGATCCTATGGAAGCGTTTCGCCACTACGCTCAATTCGGATCGCCTAAGGGGCCTGGCGACGCGCAAACGCGTTATATCACCGAGGACGTTCCGATGGGTCTGTGCTTCATGTCTTCCATCGGAAGGAAGGCGAACATCCGCACCCCGGTCTGCGACGCGCTGATCGCCATCGCGTCCTCGATGCATCAAAAAGACTACTACGCCAAGGGAAGAACGCTCGGCCAACTTGGCATCGGCCACTATTCCGTCGGCGAACTGAAGAGCATCCTGAAGGAGGGTTTTCCTCCCGACGCCTGACGTCGATTCCAAGGCGCGTAGGGCGCGTCCCGGACGCACCCTCGCTTCCTCAGTCCGATCGACGGGCGTTGAGGTAATCCAGGGAGGGAGTTTGTCATGCCGATCCGCATAAAACGCCTTGGGAAATCGGGGGGAAATCGGGGGACAGGAAATCAGGAAATCGGGGGACACCATACCTATTTGAGAAATCCACCAAATCGGAAATCCAAATCGCAAATCGGGGGACACCATACCTGTTTCGGTTGTTTCTTGCCAAACCGGGGGACACCATACCTGTTTCGGTTGTTTCTTGGGTTTTCGACCAGGCTTGCGAGGGATCAGAACACGGTGTAGGTAGTAATCATCAAGCACGAAGGACGCGAACCGCCCTTGCCAGAGATGCCCGCACCAAGGCTGGCGGAAGTTGACCCGCCGTGTATAGCGTTGATGAGCTTCACCGACCGACCGGCGGAGACCATCGGCCGACGTGGGCACGAAGATCAAATGGACGTGGTTGGGCATGAGGCAATAGCCCATACCTCGACGCCCCACCGTTCACACCACTGGGCCATCAACGCGATGTAGGCCAAGTAGTTGTCTTCACGGAAAAACGCCTACTGGCGACGGTTTCCCCGCTATGTTAGGTGATATGGATAACCGGGAACAACAACGCGTCGTATCCGAGGCATCACACCACCGCAGGGTACGCTTGTCCGCATGGCAAGAAATAGGTATGGTGTCCCCTGATTTCCGTATGGTGTCCCCTGATTTCCGTCCCCTGATTTCCTTGTCCCCTGATTTCCCAAAATAGGTATGGTGTCCCCTGATTTCCCTGATTTCAGTGGTGTCCCCTGATTTCAGCGCCGTACGATGGCCGAAATCCTGGCCGATCACGCGCTGGAACTCAGACCAGCCGACGTGGATGCCATCCGCGCCGACATGGAGAACAAGGCACTCGGTTCCCGCTACATCGACATGTCGAAGCTCGCCGAGCGCGCGCACACGAAGATAGCTGGTGGGGCGAGCCTCGATCTGCTTGACGACTCCGGTGTGTTCTGCTAGATTCACGTCGGTACTGATGGAGAAGCAGGATGAAGTCTGTTCTAAGAGTCCTTCTTGCCTTTTGCCTGTTTGCGTGCGTTTATGCCCTCGCCTTGTTTGGGATGCCCTCTCTGGCCAGGCTCGCGGGTTTGTTCAAGGCGTGTCCGTGGCTTCTGGGGACCAGTCTTGTTCCTCAACTGACTTTCCTGATCACGTCGATCATTTTGGCGTACGTGCTTGGTAGAGGGGACTTGTCGACATACGGCTGGAAATCGGTCAAACCGCGTCAGCTACTCCGCCCGATCATCGTCAGCACAATCACGATGCTGATATTCATGTCGCCGATGCTCATTATGATGATCGCCGGCCGCGATATGCCAGACGAAGGGATGAAGCTGCAAGGACCGTGGTCGGAGGGGTTATTTCACAAAATACTCTTCATCTGGATCATCGCGAGCATCTGCGAGGAGGTTTTCTACAGAGGCCTTCTGCAGGGCGTTCTTGAACCGCTCACGAAGCACGGTGTTAGAGTGCTCAGAGTACGTTTCACCGCACCCGTGGCGTTGTGTGCGATCGCGTTCGGGCTCGGCCATCTGTGTCTGCTTGGTATGGTCCCAACGCCGATGCTCGTCGGAATACTCCTGTCGGCCACGATGTTGGGGTTCATCGCCGGATATTACCGCGAGAAAACAGGGAGTCTTGCACCGGCCATCGCCGCACATATGACGTTCAACGTGATCGGAACGATGATACCGCTGCTTGCCTGCTCATTGCACGGCTGAGCAAGATTGTAGGTCGGGTCATCGACCCGACGAATTTAGAGGGAATGTCGGGTCGATGACCCGACCTACATGGCTGCATTTTGCGCCGGCGTTAACGGGCTGAGGGCTTGGCCCACGGCCCTTGGACATTCGCTGAACCGAGGAGGTGCTGCGACACGGCCCTGCGGGCCACGAGTAAAGCAAGCCAACGATGACAGCGAGGCTGACGACACTCCGCAGCCGGAAACAGACGTCAGCCAATCGGGCACCGGGAACGAACACCCGGAGCGAAAGATACTCAAACTCTTCGCGGAGTGGAGCAGCGCCACCAGGGTGCCAGCAGGTCCCGCTGTTGCCAGGGATTCGGTCGCTGAGGCCTCCGGGGCAATTCGGCCGATGGTCGGCGCGTCGACTGCGGAAATACGATAGACTGCCGGACTGCTTTTCTTCGTTGGAGCGATTTGGCTATGGAACTACCTCGTCGTGCACGGGGCGATGAGTTGCTGAAGCCGGGCGAGTTGCTCGGGCTACGGCAGCGTTTGCGAAGTATTGCCCGCCGACACGACTTGACCACCGTGATCGCCTGCGCGTTCGACCGCCGCACGCGGATGCTGCCGTTCATCTATGCGGATAAGCGCATGGCACCCGCCGGCGTGCGGGCCATCGGGGCGGCGATGGTCGACTGCGGATTCAATAAGACCCGCATCGTGCTCCAACAGTGGAATCGGCACTTCCGCCCCTCGCGGATGCGTCTGGACGGACGCATCCCGGACATTTTCATGGTTTCGAGCATGCAGATCCACTCGGCCCAGTGCGAGGCCCTGATCCGCGACGCGTGCCGAATCGACCCGGTCCACCGCCCGCTGATCATCGCCGGCGGGCCGAAGACCATCTACGAACCGTGGGACGTGTTCAGCGGGGACCCGCTCGACCCGTGGGGCGTGGACATCGCGGTGACCGGGGAAGAATTCGTCCTCCTGAGCCTGCTCGAAGTCCTGCTGTCGATTCGGGCGGACGACGAGTCGCTGCGAACGACGTTCATACGGGCCCGCAACAGCGGCATACTCGATGACATTCCGGGACTGGTCTACGCGCGCACCGATCGCGAAGGCGTGGCGGAGGAGTTGGTCGACACGGGCATTCAGCGCCTGTTGGGCGATCTCGACGAGCTGCCGCACCCGGTGCTGGGGTATCAATTGCTCGAACCGCCGAGCCGGAAGGCCACGCTGGGCCCGCAGCCGCTCCCGGCGAGCCGGATTCGCAGGTACAGCCCGATCGCCTCGCTGGTCCTGACGCTGGGGTGCAAGTTCGCCTGCCCCTATTGTCCGATCCCGGCGTACAACCAACGGCAGTACCGCGTCAAGAGCGGGCAGCGCGTCGCCGCCGAGATGGCCCGGCTCGGCCGCGAGTACGGCCTGCGCTATTTCTTCGGGGCGGACGACAACTTCTTCAACAACGAACAGCGCACGCTCGAGATCCTGGAAACCCTCTCGCGCGCGGAAATGGACGGCGTGCCGATTCGCAAGAAAGTCCGCTGGGGCACCGAGGTCACCGTGCACGACACGCTGAAGTTGAAAGAGCATCTGCCCCTCGCGCGGCACGCGGGCATCCGCGCGCTCTGGCTCGGCGTCGAGGACATGACCGCCACGCTGGTCAAGAAAGGCCAGAGTGTGGACAAGACGACCGCGGCATTCCGCCTGTTGCAGAAGCACGGCATCAGCCCGATGCCGATGATGATGCACCACGACACGCAGCCGCTGGTTACGCCGGGCTGGCTCTATCCCATCCGCCGCTGGGGTCGGCACCGCCCGGAGAATGTAGCGGCCGGGCCCCGTACCGGCCGTAGAATGCCGGAAAAACGCCAGCGCACCGCGACGTCCGGTACGGAGCCCGGACGCTACATGCCGGTGCCGGAGTGCTACGGCCTGCTCAACCAGGCTCGGCTGTTGCGGCAGGCCGGGGCGATCAGCCTCCAGGTCTTGATGATCACGCCCGCGACCGGTTCCAAGCAGTACGCCGAGGCGTTCACGTCGGGCCTGGCGTATGAGAGCGTGGCCGGTCGGCGGGTCGAGCCGTACATGCTCGACGCGAACTACGTCGTCGCCTCGCAGCACTCCCAGCCTTGGCGGAAACAGTTCAACATCCTGGCCGCCTACCTGTACTTCTACAACCCGCTGCGCTTCCTGTTCGCGCTGCTGCGCCCGAAGAGCAAGCTGTATCTCGCCGACGCCCTCATGCAACTGGCGGGCATGTGCGGCCTGGCGCAGACGATCCGGCGGACACTGGGCTGGGCCGTCCGCCTGATGCGGGGGAACATCCGGCGAAAAACAACAGTGCCCGCCAGCCCAATCCCGATGCGCAGCGCGGACGGTGGCGTGGCCGCCCACGCGCTGCCGGGCACGCCGCGAGCCGGATACGTTCAGTTGCCGGCGAATCCGTCCCTGGAACGGGCTGCCGACTGACTTCATCTGAGACGGCACCGTGTGCCTCTGTGCCGTGTGCCGTTGCTCTCAGAGCAGTGTTTGACACGCGAATGTCCTCCTCTCGCCGAGCACTGCCGACACAACAGTGGTAGCCATCGAAACCAGAACCCTCCGGCGGGTGAGCGTCAACATAGTGGGTGGGGCGGGCCTCCGTGCCCGCTACTACGGTCCGATGGCGGCCGCGGAGGGCCGCACCACCGGTTTACCTACTTTCCTGATGCTTCCCCCTCCGGCCCTCCGGCCACGCCGCCGGGGCCTGCTGGACTGTGGGGGGTTGGTTGATACAATGGCGTCTTGAAGCAAAGCTCACCCCGAATCGAGTCGTACGGAAACCCGACGGATAAGCAGGGAGTGAGATCGGAAAGCATTGGTATGCGCTCACGCCACCGGGCCGGTAATCCGGTGTGCGTGAGGTGAAGACCTTATGGCAGATGGATTAACGCGAAATATGCACACCTTTCATATCCCGGTCATGGGGACAGGTTTCAGCATCGATACGCCCCTGCGCGTGGCGAGATACGGCATTTCGTCGGTCATCTCCTTGGGCGACGATGTTCTCATCGAGCAGATGCGCAAGTTTCATAGCAAACAAGCTAATGAGCCCTACGTGGAAATTGAGGACCACGACGAGGATGCCCGTGCCCGCCGCATCACGGCCTACCTGGATTTCCTCCAGCGTCTGGTCCAGCGCCAAGTCGAGGCGTTGCAGGCTTCGCCATTCGAAGCCGGCTCCGAGATTACCCGGTATTATGAGATGCTCCCCGAGAGTCTGCTCAAGCGCGCCTACGCTGCCATGCGCGCGACCGTGGAACCCGCCGAGAAAGCCCGCGCGCAACTCCGACTCCGCCGCCTGGCCGTACCAGGCAGCATCGACGTGAATATCATGACGAAGCTGGACCGGGTCCGGTACCGAGCCGGCCGGCAGCTACCGCCGGAGTTTTCCATGGCCATGGCCGCCCTGCGCGGCTTCGCCAACAGTTCATTGAGCTCTTCGATCGTTTTCTCCGCGGGGATGAACCCGCGTTTGTACAGTTACGTGGCGCAATTCGACGATTTCTTCCCCGACCAGAGCGGCCTTTTCACTAAGAATATCGTCCTGAAGGTCAGTGACTACCGTTCCGCGATCGTCCAGGGCAAGTTCCTGGCCAAACGGGGCTTGTGGGTCTCCGAGTATCGGATCGAATCAGGCCTCAACTGCGGCGGGCACGCCTTCGCCACCAAGGGGCTTCTGATGGGGCCGATCCTGGAGGAGTTCAGGCAGAGGAAAGACGAGCTGTGCGAGAAACTCTACCTCATCTACGCCCGGGCCCTGGTGGCCGGCGACCGGCCGGAGATCCAAGCGGCCCCTGAGGTGCGCATCACGGCGCAAGGCGGCATCGGTACCGCGGACGAGGATCAGTTTCTGCTCACGTTCTATCGGCTCGACGCCACCGGCTGGGGCAGCCCGTTTCTGCTCGTGCCCGAAGTGACCAACCTCGATGAGGCCCACTTGCGGAAACTCTCGGCCGCCGGGGAACAGGACGTTTATCTGAGCGCTGCTTCGCCGCTGGGAGTCCCCTTCTGGAATCTGCGCTGCTCGGCCAGCGAGGAGACTCGCCGCCGCCGCATCCTGGAAAGCCATCCCGGCAGCTCTTGCCCCAAAGGCATTCTCAGATGTAACACCGAGTTTACGGAGTTGCCGATCTGTCCGGCTTCCCGGGCTTATCAGCGGCGCAAGCTCGAGCACCTCGCGGAAGAGGGCCTCTCGGCCGAACAGTTGCCCATGGTTGAGCAGCAAGTGCTGGACAAGGCGTGTATCTGCCACGACCTCGCCGGCGGTGCCACGGTCAAGCACGGCATCGACCCCCAGGCCACCCCCGCCGTCTGCTGCGGCCCGAGCATCGTGGACTTCTCGAAGATCGCCAGTCTGGAGGAGATGGTGCACCACATTTACGGCCGGCTTTCGCTGCTGACCGGCGGCAATCGCCCGCACCTCTTCATCCGCGAGTTGAAGCTCTACGTGGACCACCTCCGCGTACAGCTCAAGCAGGCCTCCCTGGGGCTTCTGGACAACACACCCACGTACTTCCGCGAATTCAAGGAAAACTTGCTCGAAGGCATCGAGTATTACCGTCGCCTCGCGGAACAATTCGTGGACGAGAGCCGGAGCCGCTTCCTGGACGACCTCCGGCGACTTCGCGAAATGGTCGAGCCGATGCTGCCGGGGGGCGCGGACTTGGCGCCCCCGGCGGCAATGAGCAGACCGTGTTCATAACCTCCACGAACGGATCGATGTCTCTCCAATTGACAGTGCCATCAACATTGACGTCGTTGTTGATGAACGGGCACGTGGGCACGCCGGGGGCGAACATGGCCTCCCAGGCGGCAACGTTATCGTTCATCGCCGCCACGAAGTAGTCGATGTCACGCCAGTTAATCACATCATCGCAGTTGCAATCGCCGCGGCAAGCCATATCACACTCGTCCGGAATACCGTTGGAGTTGCCGTCCGGCGACGTGCCGGCGGCGATGTCGCACTCGTCGGGGACGCCGTTCGGCTGGCAGTCCTGGCTGGTCCCGGCAGCGATGTCGCACTCGTCCAAGGTGGTGTTGCCATTGCAGTCATCGGTCGCCGGCTCGCTGCTATTGACATACTCCAGGTAGTCCGGCTTGCTGTTTTCGTTGCAGTCCTCAGCCAGCAATTCCGCACACGCCCCCGTCCAGTTCAGCAGACGGTCGATGAACAAGTCAAGATCACCGGTGTCAACAATGCAATCATGGTTCAAATCGGCACAACTACACGTGCAGTTGGTGATATCACCGCCCAGCGCGCAATTCATAAAGCACTGTATATCGAGGCCATTGATCGATCCGTCCCCATTGACATCTCCGGGGCATTGGCACGCACCGACGTAGAGGTCGCACAGTGCGGCGTCCGCGCTACTAAACCTCACGCGAATCTGAATGAATCGGCCGTTAACGTCGTTCAGCATCTCGCCACTCGCGGCTACCGGCTGATAGGGCCTTGGCCCTGGGAGATCAGCGTCCCAGATCAGCCCCACCTCGCTGTCAGCCGCACGCACCTCGACCGTGAGGCCGGGATCATCAGGCAGGCAACCCGCCTCGGCGTTCCAGGCGATCACACCCCACGGCGTGTCGGCCGTCAGCCCGTCGTGAACGACGGTCCAGGTTCCGACGCCGGAGGTGTGCAGCGTTACCATGCCGGTCATGTCGCTGTAGTTGTACGGGCCGGCCCCGCCACACAGCTCCACCGGCGGCAGATCCACCTGCCCGATCGGCACATCACCTCCGCCCACGGGACCGCCCTCGGGATCGATGCGCAGGGCGCTGTTTCCGGTCCTGTTGGCGACCCACACTTTCCCGTTGGCATCGACGGCGACGCCGGTGGGGCCGCTCGGGCCGTAGTCAGAGAGGTCGACGTTACCGACGAAGGTCCCATCTTCTGCTATCAAGTGCCCAACCGTTGTGCCGTCGTACGAGTGGGCCACCCACACATTGCCATTGTTGTCAACGGCGATGCCTTGAGCGTCGTTGTTTGGGGCATGATGCTGATATGTGTTCAGAACTGCACCGTTCGGATCGATTTCAGAGACTGTGTCGCCATTAAAACCGCTGGTAGACCAGACGTGGCCGGTTTGAGGATCAAAGCCTAATCCGTAGATATTCATATCCATGTATATGCACTGGCCTGAGGCTGCACCAGTGTCGTATCTCAGCAGTGACCAACTGTTGCCGGAAGACCACAGAACCTCGTTGGAATCGAGGAGGCCGCCGTAACCCCCGCAGTACAGATCGTCAATCAGGGTTCCGGGCACGGGCAGCCCGCTGAACCCGTCTATCTTCTCGTGTTGATTGTTGCCGACGCCTCCGACCCAGACGTCATTGTCCGCATCGATCGCCACCGTGCGGGTCCCGGTGCCCGCGACATGTACATAGCGGATGATGCACTCATCGTCTGCATTGTCGACCCCGTCACCACCACCCGAGGTCGGCCAGTCAAGGACGTTGCCGAGGCCCGCGGATGTTCTAATGAGACCATCACCGTCCCGATCTTCGCAGGTATTGCATTTGAAGGGCGGGGCGAGATATTGGCCACCCGGGTCGAGCTCGCCGTCCGCGTTCACCCGCCGGCCTCCCCACACCAGCCCGATCTTGATGACCGAGTCGTCATCCCTGTTCGCGGCCCACATGGCTCCGTCAAGATCCACGGTTGTGCGTGAGGGGTTGCCCCAGCGGTCCTCCGGAGCCGACCGGTATTCACCAAGAACCACGCCGGTCTCGGTGTCAATCCTGACGATCGTATTGTTGTCGGAGGCGGCCACCCAGAGGAACGGCAAGGGCGCGGTCATCTGGACCTCGTTGCGTTGCAGCCGGCCCTCCACGTCTAGGTTGACATTGATCAAGACCCCCTGCCCGAAATTCTCGCTGGAGGTATAACACCCGCCGACCAGCCCGCCTTCGCACTCGTCAAGAACGCCGTTGCTGTTTAAATCCAGGTTGGGGTCGCTCTCGATGTCACACCCGTCAGGTATGTCGTTGGTGTTGCAGTCGCTGCACCACGAGGGGATGCGCTCGCAGCCGGCGATGTCACATTCGTCCGGGATGCCGTTACTGTTGCAGTCCGTGCTGGTGCCGTAGCGGATGTCGCAACTGTCCGGGTTTGTGTTGCCGTTGCAGTCCCAGAAGAACACGATTTCCTCGTCGGCTCCCATGTCCACGCGACAATCCAGGTAGATGCGCGGGTCGCCCTCGAAGTCGGACCCCGGCAGATTCGGTGCGTTGTTGTCGCCCGCGTCGATGCAGGGCGACCACGCCGTCAGATGGTAATCGCTGTTGGCCGGGTTTACGAACAGCGGGCTGGCACAGATGTTCCCGACACCTGACCACCCGCCGCGAATGTCGGAGTAGGTCACGTCCGGATCGCTCGTGCCAAAAATGGAGATCTCCTCCGGCGTATTGCACCATAGGATGCAGTTGGTCACGGTCGGGTTGCCGTCGTGATTGTCGATTCCTCTGTTGGAATTCCCGCTGATCGTGCAGTTGGTCACCGTCGGACTGCTGTTGGAATTGTATATTCCGCGGCTTGAGTTCCCGTAGATCATGCAGTTGATCACGTGCGGATTGCTGTTGCCGGAATTGGAGATCCCGTTGCCGGAGTTCCCGCTGATCGTGCAGTTGAGCAGCTCCGGGCTGCTGTTGTAATTGCTGATCCCGCTGTTTGAGTTCCCGCTGATCGTGCAGTTGGTCAGCGCCGGGCTGCTGTTGCTGTTGTACATGCCGCAGATTGAGTTATCGTAAAATGCGCAGTTGGTCAGCGTCGGGTTGCTGTTGTTCTTGTTGCACATTCCGCCGCCACAGACGACAAACGTGTGGTTCTCCCGGAATGTGCAATTGATTAACTTCGGACTGCTGTTGTCGTTGTACATCCCGCCACTGTATCCGGCACTGCAATTTGTGTAAGAGTTCAGCCGTATGCAACA
>JAGMDK010000396.1 GCA_023128695.1 Phycisphaerae bacterium | reverse complement strand
CCACCCACTATGAGGCCCGCCCCACCCACTATGAGGCCCGCCCCACGAGGCCCGCCCCACCCACTATGTTGACGCTCAACTGGTGTTCGCGGGCGCGGGGGGTCGGCTCTACAATGGTCTGGGAATTCGAGCGTTACGTTGGAGAGCCAAGGACCGGTGCCCGCGCCGAATGTCATTATCGTTCATGTGGTGGCCGCCGACACGCCGGCTGACAAGCTGGACGTGCTCGCTGCCATCTACAAAGCGGCCGACATGCCCGGGCGACAACGGCTGGTGCACGTTGGACCGGGGCGGGTCGGCACGCCCGACGGCATTCAAGTGGCCCGCGTGCATGCTCCGTTCGCGTCGCGGTGGCTCGGCGCGCGTGCCCTGCGCCACGCGTTGGAAAAGTCAGCCCTGCGCGATGATGAGGGACCAGTCATATTGCACGCCTGGTCGGCCGTCGCCGCGCGTTGGTGCATTCCGCTCGTGACGGACGAGCGATCGTTGTTGATCGAGGTGGAGCCTGGCCGCGAGCTGGACCGGTTCACGCTCTGGCCCGCGTCCGGCCGGCTGCATCACACGCCCACCTACGTTTGTCCGACGGCCACTGTGCAACAAGGTCTGTGCCGGCTCGGCATGCCGGCGGAGCGGTGCCTTCTGATTCGACCGGGCCTCAACGTCGCCACTCTCAATCCGAACCGCCGAGCGGCCGTGCGGGCCGGCCTCCGACTCGGCGAGCAGGACGTCGTCGTGACGGCCCTGCCGCCGGTCACGCGACGAACCGGCACGCTCGTGGTCGCCTGGGCGGCGATGTTGCTCGAGAAGATCCGGCCCGAGGTGCGCTTGGTGATCCCCGCAGGCGGACGCGAGCAGCAAAGAATTCGGCGACTGATGGAAGCCTGCCGGCATGAAGGGATGGCGCGCTTGGCGCCGCCAAACCTGTCATTATCCGATCTGCTGGCGGCGTCGGACCTGGCTGTCTATTTGCCCCCTGGAGAGGCCCCCACGACGAGCGTCGCGTTGGCACTGGCCGTGGGCTGTCCCCTCGTCGTCTCACAGGTCCCTGCGATGAGCGCGGTGCTGTCTTCCGAGGAAGACGCCTGGCTCTGTCGGCCCAATAGTCCGGAGGATGCGGCCCGGAGAATGCTGCAAGCGATTGAGCAGCCGGAAGAGTCCCGCCGCCGGGCCGAGCGGGCCCGCGCCCACACGCTGGTGTGGCACCGGCATCCTGCCGGTGATTGCACACGGATGATCGAACAATACTGGCAGTGTTACGAGAATCTTGTCACGCTGGTGCGAGATTCCTATCTCGCACCCGAGCTTGCGGGAATCCATTCCCACCTCCGTAAACAAACGGGAAGGGATGCCCGCTGAGAGGATGCGAGAAGGGATTCTCGCACCAGCGGTGTGACACCGGCATCCTGCCGGTGATCTCACAGGCTGGAAGCCTGTGCCACACTTTTGTTGGGCAGTCTAGATTCGGAATAAGGAACCCTCAGTTCCACTCGGGCGTCAACCCGAGGAATTCCTCGAACCGCGACAGACAAATGTCACAGCGAGGATCATTGGCAGCCAGCGCCGACATCAATTCGTCGAACATAACCATCAACTGGCAGGTCTCGCCGGGCTTTGGTGCCCACAAGGCCATTGATTTTTCCGCCGCGGCCAGCAAGTCCTGGATGTGGTCGTAGATGCGCGCGGCCCGTTCCGCCCGGCGAGCACTCGTGGCAGCGTTCGGCGACGCGGAGGTCAATGTCCCCGGCTCGCCGTCGGTCAGTAGCTGGAGATCAGCCACCGGCACGATCTCCGACGCGCGGTCTTCCATGTCGGCAGTCACACCCCGCGCGGTCTCAGCCGGCGCCGCCGCGGCCTCGGCCGCCGCCAGCCTGGCCGCCTCTTCGGCCGCGGCGAGGTGGGATATCTGACGCAAATGGTCCCGGGCCTCGCTGAGGTTCGGGTCGCGGTGCAAGGCCTGATCCAGAGAACGGGCGGCGTCGGCGTAGCGGCCGGCCTCCGCCAATAGGACTCCAATGTTGTAATACGCATCAGCCTCCGAGCCCGCCCAGCAGAACTCCTCCAACGCGTGGTCGTACTGCCCCAGCTTGGCCAACACCAGGGCGTGGTTCATCCGCGCCCGGCGAAACGAGGGCCACAACTCCAGGGCTCGCGCGAGTTCAGGTTCGGCCGCCTCGTATTCCTCTTCCAGGTACAGGCTGAAGCCCAAATTGTTGTGCAGGTAGGCCTCATGCGGATGCTTCAGCAGTGCCCGGCGGAATTCGGACGACGCCTCGCCGTGACGCCCCAGCTTGTTCAAGGTGATGCCCAGGCGGTTCCGTGCCGCCGACAGGTCGGGCACCAGCTCCAGCGCTTGGCGATACTGCCACGCCGCCCGTTCCAGGTCCCCGCGACGTTCCAGCAGTTGACCGTGGGCGGTATAGGTGGAGGCGTTCAACCGCGGCGTGAGCCCGGTCGGCGTCCGCGGCAGCGCCCCCGGGGTCGAGCTCTGCTGCCGGTCTGATTGGCACGCCACGAGGCCGACCAGTGTGAGCCCCGCGAGCGCCGCGCAGATTTGCCGCCTTGCCATGCTCACGATCACACTCCAGTCACGCATTAGTTACTCTTGCCGAACAAGCCCGTCTGTTGCTTCGGCTTATAGGTCGCCTCGTTTTTCTTGATCAGAATGGCCTGGGTGGCATCCATGCCGCGTCCGCCCGGCAGATCGTGCGTTAGCACTTTCCTGCTGGTGTCGATCCCCTCGTCGGCTAGAAAGGCCATGACGGTCTCGGTTCGCCGCGCGATCAGGTCCTCATCGGTCACCGTCGGATTGAAGCGGATGACGCCCCCATAGACCTCGATCAGCCCCGCCAGCCGACAAAGACGATCCTCACCCAGCGAGTTGAGCAGCGCGCGGTGCGGCACAAAGTGGATGTCGGAGATGGTCATGTCGGCCAGCAGCCCGTTGTCGATCATGTGCGCGAAGGTGTCCCGCAAGTCGCTGGTGTTCTCCGCGACGCCGTGCGGGGGGGCGTTGAGGCGCGGCGACGGTTTCTGGCAGGCCCCGCAGGCCAGGCCCACGGCAGCGGCGTACAGTATGAGGTTCCTCATCTCGCTCACTCCTGCAATGTGGGCCGACCGAGAGCGAACTCCAACCCGCGGGGTCAGCGGCAGCGCGGAGGTACCATTGCCCATAAAATCGGCGTGGCGAGGTCTCGGACTGAAGCAGAGCTGGGGGCAGAAAAGGGCGTGACTAGAAAACGTGGCCATGGATTAGGGATATCATCTCAATTAGTCTTTTATTGAGTGCTGTTATGCTATTAGTTATTGGTTGTTGGTTGTTAGAATACGCGGCCTTCGGCCGACGCGAATGACTCGCTTGGGCAATGGCGTGTATTCGCCGTGAACGCGCAGTATGATGGGGAGACAACCACCAGCTACTAACAACTAGTAACACGACAATATGATGAACAACCTGTTATTCTCCATAGAGTTACCGTTGCCACAAAAAATGGTCACACCCGCAGAAAATAGGAATGTCCTCGTTTCTGCCCCCGGGGCGATTTCCCGGTAGAATCGCCAATATGCGGAACGTACGCCACGTGGCCCTGATCGTGCTGGCCGGGTTGACCTTCGGCTCCTTGCTGGTAACCGCCGGTTTCGCGTGGTATTGGCGCAGCGCGAGCTACCGCGAGTATTGCGCGGCCGCCTTGAGCGAGAGCCTGGGTCTGCCGAGCGAAATTGGGCGGGTTGTGCCCCGTTCCCGCCACTCGCGGGAATTCCAAAATGTCCGCATCTGGCTGCCCGAGCGCCGCGACGAGGCTGCTTTCTGCGAGAGTGCCCTGCTCATCTATACCCCGACGGAGGACGACCCGGAGGCCTACGAGCTTGAGCTCCGCGGCGGGAAGTCCGAGATTTCAACCCGGACCTGGCTGCGCGAAGATTACCGTTTCGTGCTCGAGTCGGGGTTACGGCCGGGCTTCGACCCGGACGGCCCGCGGCGGGTGGTATTCAGCGGGATGGACCTGCAATTCGAGCGTGACCGTTTCCGGGCCGCGTTGCACGACGCGAGCGGAGTGATCTCGTTCGCGAACCCGCGGCACGGTCTGGCACGCCTGAGCTGCAAAGAATTCAACGGCCATGTTGCCGTCCAACCGGTCACACTATTGGCCGAATTCTCCCCCCAGACGAGCGGGATTCGTCTCGACCGGGTTGAGCTGGTCGTACCCGAATTGCCCATCGCCCTCGTCGGGCTCACCGAGCTGGCCGGGCTCGACCTGCGGTCAGGCTCGTTTAACGGGCGGCTGGTGTACCGCGAGAGGGCCGAGAGCCAGGAACTGAGCGTCAGCGGGAAGCTCTTCCAAGTGCAGCTCGCCGAGTGCACGGCCCCTTTTTTCTCACGACCGTGGCGAGGCTCGGCCCCCGAGCTTGAACTCGAAGAGCTGACCCTCGTGGACGGTCGCCTCCAACGTCTTCGCTTTCGCAGCCTGCTTACCGGGGTGGTCCTCGGCGACGTGCTGGCGCCCTGGGACCTGTCCGCGGTCGGCGGGAACCTCGACCGGCTCAACGTCAACGCCGCCGATCTGTCAGCGGCCGGCATCGAACGCTTCATCGTCTCCGGGAGCTGCGACGAGGTCTCGCTTGAAGAAGTCTCGCAGGCGCTCGGCTGGGGCCGGATGACCGGCACGGCTCGACTCGACATCCACGATTTGACGATCACGCGGAATCAGCTCACCTCTCTTGACGCCGAGATCACCGTCAAGCCGGCGGAGGGTGAGCCGAACTACATCGAGCGCCGACTCGTCTCGGAGGTGCTCAGCCGCACGCTGGGGCTCCCGTTGCCGGAGTTTCTGCCCGAACGCTTCGAGTACACCCGGCTGGGGGTGCGGTTCGAGGTGCGCGACGAGGTGCTGTACGTTTTCGGCACGCACGGGCCGCGTGGCAAAACCATCCTCAGCGTGAACATCGCCGGACAGGAACTGCCGGTGATCCCCGAGCCGGAAGAACCGTTTGACCTCGGCGGGTATCTGGACGAGTTGCGGGCGAGGCTGCGGGCGCATATCGAAGAACGGCTGCGCACGTTGACCCCCGAAGAGGCTTGGCGGGCGCTCTCGTCGCCGCTTCAGCGCGCCCCCCTCCCGCCCGACGTATTGAAACCGGAGTAATCACTCGTGCGCGGCAGGAGCGAAAAACGTCTCGTTACGCTGGTGGTCATGGTCAGCCTGGCCTTGACCGGGTTGACGGTCTGGGCCGTGGCGCGACAGGGACGAGCGTTGCGGGAGCGCGAGTTGGCCGACCTGACCGGCGCGGCCGCGACCGCCGCCACGCAGCGTGAGGCGGCGTTGCTGGCGGAGTTGCAGCGGGCCTGCGATGCGGCGAGCCGAGTGTGGCAGGTGGGGGGGCTCGACGAGCTCGACGTCTGGGCCGCCGATCAGCGCAATTGGCTCT
>JAGMDK010000395.1 GCA_023128695.1 Phycisphaerae bacterium | reverse complement strand
TGCGTCAACCGGATACCCCCTTTCCCGTTTTATGCGAATTGGCACAGAACCCCCTTCATGTTCCGAACGACACGAGATCGAACCGGTTCACTGCTTCGGCAGCGTAGCGCAGTGCCGCCTGTATATCCTCCCGTGCCAGTTGTGGGTAGCTCTTAAGGATTTGCTCGATGCTGTCGCCATCAGCGATGCTGCCAACGATGACGCTGACCGGGACGCGTGTGCCGGCGATGCACGGATCGCCGTGGTGCACCGCCGGATCGGCGCTGATCCGTTTTCGCCACTCGTTCTGCTGGGCCATATGTCACCTCTTGCAAGTGTATTATACCACGCGAGTAGAATTGGTGTATCTTGGACGCACTATACGCGGCTGAACGCTTCGCACGGCCTACGTCCTGTACGGAGCCCGGACGCTACGTTTATGTGTGGCACCGGCTTCCAGCCGGTGAACCAGTGTTGATCCCGCCGGCAAGATGCCGGTGCCACATATTTCGTCCGGGACGGAGCCCGGACGCTACATTTACGTCCGCCACGGGGGGCGGACGCTACGTCAATCCTCCGGCTCCAGCACTGTCATGAATGCCTTCTGCGGTATGTCCACGCGGCCGATGGTTTTCATGCGTTTTTTGCCGGCTTTCTGCTTCTCCAGCAGCTTGCGCTTGCGGGTTACGTCGCCGCCGTAGCATTTGGCGGTTACGTTCTTGCGGTAGGGTTTGATCGTCTCGCGGGCGATGATCTTGCTGCCGATCGCGGCCTGGAGGACGATCTCGAACTGCTGGCGGCCGATCTCGCGGCGGAGCTTGATCAGGAACCGCCGGCCGCGGGCTTCGGCCTTGCTGCGGTGGCAGATCAGGCTCAAGGCGTCGACCGGGATGGTGTTGACCAGGATATCGAGCTTGACCAGGTCCGAGGCCCGGTAGCCGATCACCTGATAGTCCATCGTGCCGTAGCCGCGGGTCACGCTCTTTAGCTTGTCGTAGAAGTCGTACAGAATCTCGTTGAACGGGAACTCGTACGTCAGCAACACCCGCGTCGGCGACAAATACTCCGTCTTCTTGTATTCGCCCCGCTTGGTCTCCGCCAAGGACATGATGCTGCCGATCGAGTCGGCCGGCGTGATGATCGACATCTCGATCAGCGGCTCACGCAGCTCCTCAATATACGCGGCGTCCGGCAAATCGCCGGCGGATTTGACCGTCTGGACCGTGCCGTCGCGGAGGACCACCTCGTAGGTCACGCTCGGAGCGGTCTGGACCACGGACACGCCGCACTCGCGTTCGAGCCGCTCCTGGACGATGTCCATGTGCAGTAGGCCGAGGAAGCCGCAGCGGTAGCCGGGCCCGAGGGCGTCGCTCTGCTGCGGCTTGTAACTGAACGAGGCGTCGTTGAGACTCAACCGTTCGAGCGCCTCGCGCAAGGCGTCGAATGTCTCCCCACTGGAGGGATAGAAGTCGCAAAAAACCATGTGCTGCGGCGGCTCATAACCAGGCAGAGCTTCGGGCGCGGGATCGACGGCGTCGGTGATCGTGTCGCCCACGGTCACGTCGTGCAGGCTCTTGATGCTGGCGACCAGGTAACCGGTCTCGCCGGCGGCCAATTGCGCGCAAGGTGTCATCTTGGGGCGGAACTTGCCCAACTCGGTGCTCAGGTACGTCCGCCGCCGGCCCATGAGCAGAATCTTTTGCCCCTTGCGGATCGTCCCGTGCATGA
>JAGMDK010000394.1 GCA_023128695.1 Phycisphaerae bacterium | reverse complement strand
GTCAATTGGCGTGACATCGACCCGCTGGTCGCGCTGATGAACACGACCTGCCCGTAAATGACCGTGCGCGATTATGCGCCGCTGAAGAGCCGCGGGCTTCAGCCCGCGCGGTCTTTCGCACACCGAACTGGCGCACAATTGCGCACGGTTATTTAGTCGCATTCCGCGAGACGGCGAGGCGCTTGCCGAGCCAAGCCGTGTGCCACTGCTCTTGAGCAGTGCCCAAGCGACTGCCGGTCAGAAAAGACACTGCTCAAGAGCAGTGGCACACGCGCCGAGTGGGAGGGCGAGGCTCCTGCCGAGCCGTAGCGGCTCAGCGGGAGCTTCGCCCTCCCGCAACCGCGGCTCAGCGGGAGCTTCGCCCTCCCACAACTGCGGCTCAGCGGGAGCTTCGCCCTCCCATGTCCGCGGCTCAGCGGGAGCTTCGCCCTCCCACGACCGCGGCTCAGCAGGAGCTTCGCCCTCCCATAACCCTCCTGAGAGCAACGAGATTGCTGCATTGACGCCTTCGCATACACGCCGTAACGTAAATGATTCGGCGGTATACCATAATCCGTGGGCGCCACACGGACCGCCTGTCGCGATAGTCTTATCTTTGTACGCCAAGCAATCAGGAGAACGTTATGGCGTTTTCAATCAGCCCGGACGGAGAGAAGTTCCCTCTGCCGACCGAGGGCCAGTACGCGGAAGAGTACCAGCGTTTGGAGAAGATCATCGTCGAGCAGCGGCAGCAGGGCCGCGAGATCGTCGTTGTTGTCGGGGTGGGATTCGTGGGGGCCGTGATGGCTGCCGTCGTGGCCGACACGGTCGATAAGAAGACCGGGCAGCCGAGTAAGTTCGTGATCGGCATGCAGCGGCCGAGCACGCGCAGCTACTGGAAAATCCACTATCTGAACCGCGGCATCTCGCCGGTCAAGGCCGAGGACCCGGAGGTGGATCAGATCATCCCGCGCTGCGTCAAGGAAAAGAAGACGCTGATCGCGACGTTCACCAACGAGGTCATGAAGCTCGCCGACTGCGTGGTCGTCGATGTCCAGTGCGACTACATCAAGGAGGACCTCGGCAACCTGCGGACCGGACGGGCCGACATGGCGGCGCTCGAAAAGAGCTTCGAGATCATCGGCCGGTATATCCAGCCCCAATGCCTGGTGCTGATCGAGACCACTGTCGCGCCCGGCACGACCGAGTACGTCGCCATGCCGATCCTCAAACGGGCCTTCGCCGCTCGCGGGATCGACGCCGAGCCGCTGCTGGCCCACAGCTTCGAGCGCGTCATGCCCGGCAAGGAGTACGTCGCCAGCATCCGCGACTTCTGGCGAGTGTGCAGCGGCGTCAACAAGGAGGCCCGCGCTCGCGTCGAGAAGTTCCTGACCGAGGTGCTCAACACCGATGAATTCCCGCTCACCGTGCTCGACCGCCCGCTCGAAAGCGAGACCACCAAGATCGTCGAAAACAGCTTCCGGGCCACGATCCTCGCTTTCCTCGACGAATGGAGCCTCTTCGCCGAGCGCAACGGCGTCGATCTGATCAAGGTCGTCAAGGCGATCAAGGTCCGCCCCACGCACAACAACATGATCTTCCCCGGCCCCGGCATCGGCGGGTACTGCCTGCCCAAGGACGGCGGGCTCGGGATGTGGTCCTATCACCACCTGATGGGCTTCGAGGACGACATCTTCAAGATCACGCCGCTGGCGATCGATATCAACGACACCCGGGCTTTGCACGTTGGGCAGATCACCCGCGATGCGCTGCGCAACATGGGCAAAGTCGTCGCCGCCTCCCAGATCACGCTGCTCGGAGCGGCGTACCGCGAGGACGTCGGCGACACGCGTTACAGCGGCAGCGAGATGGTGGTCCGCAAGCTGACCGAGATGGGGGCCGAAATGCGTGTTCACGATCCCTACCTCCAACATTGGTGGGAGATCGAGGCCCAGGACACCTACCCGTCGCCGGGCTACAGTTGGGCGCGATTCTTCCGTGACCAGGAGCGGCTGAAAGACCTCCGCGTCCAGCAGGACCTGCCCGCGGCCCTCAAGGGTGCCGACGCGGTCATCTTCGCCGTGCGGCACGCGCCGTATCTCGAACTGTCCCCGGACGACGTGGTCCAGATGACCGGCCAGCCGGCGGCGATCATCGACTGCTTCGGGATTCTGGACGACGACAAGATCCGCCGCTATTTCGAGCTCGGCTGCGAGGTAAAGGGCCTCGGCCGCGGGCACGTAAAGCGGATCAAGGACGAAGTCGCGGCGAGTAGCGAGTAGCGAGTAGCAAGTAGCGAGTAGCGAGTTTGCTGTGATCACGGTGCGGTTAATACGGCAACTCGTTGGGTGGCCATTGCTCCTGAGCAGTGTCTTTTGTGTGCCACTGCTCTTGAGCAGTGTCTCTTCTAACAGGCGGCCGCCTGGGCACTGCTCAAGAGCAGTGGCACACGGCCAACGCTTTGCCTGAAAAATGAGGTGTGACACAATACTAGGGGATCATGTAACAGTTGATGATTGAGGCTTTGGAAATTCTCGTCTGCGGATTGGCGGCCGGCGCGCTCGGCGGCTTGCTCGGTATCGGCGGCGGGATCGTCCTGATACCTTTTCTTCGCTTTTATGTCGGTTTGTCTCCCGTTTACGCGGCCGGCACCTGCGTCCTGGCGGTATTCTGTACGACGTTGTCCGGCAGCTACCGACACCATAAACTGGGGCAGGCCGGCGCGCTAGGCCCGGCATTTATGC
>JAGMDK010000393.1 GCA_023128695.1 Phycisphaerae bacterium | reverse complement strand
TGCTCGTCTCGCCGGCACCCGGCGCAGGCCGCCAGCAAGATGCAGGCCGCGGCGAGTACCGGATTGCCCCTGCCGTTCAACACTTGCCACCTCACAGGTATCTAAATGACCGTGCGCGATCGTGTGACAGCGAAGAGCCGCGGGCCTGAAGCCCATGCGGCCTTGCGATTGCCGTGCCGGCGTAAGATTCCGTACGGTCACCACGTCAGGCCGTGGCTGCCGGCCGATCTGCCCGCAGTGTAAGCCGAGTAGCGCGTAGTGCCAATTCGCACCAGGGTCTACGCGCCGCCCGCTCGCACGCCTGGTGATAGGAGTAGGAAAGACCGGTTTCCCGGAATGACAGGTCGACCACGCAAATGACGCCCACCCGGCCTGTGAGCCCAGTTTTATGTTGACATCTAAACGGGTTTTTCTGAAAATGTAGTCATCAATGTCGTTCGGAACTCTGTTCCATGATATATCCAGTTCGAATCGCGTCTCGCGACCGTCGGGTGCCGCGGACCACATAGCAAACTCGTCGAGCGAAAATCGAGGAACATTAACGCAGGAGGCACGATCATGAAGGCTTGTTCACGCGGAACCGCAGCGCTGTTTGTCACTCTTGTAATCGCCGGCTTTACGGCCGGCGCGTCCGCCCAGTTGCACGTCTCTTACGATCCGGAGGGCGACGGAACATACCAGAAAGCCGCCACCTACGAGGTGTCATACGAGGACGCCTTGCGGGCGTTCATGGCGGCCGGCGGCGCCCCCTGGGACGGAACGGGCACCGTTCTCAATGCACGGGAGGTGCCCGGCGTTTCGTTCGACGGACCGCAAAGCTGGGATGGATTCGTCGCGTTTCTTGAGGCGCGGTACGAGAATGCACTGGATCGTGGCCTACAAGACTGCGGCGCTGTTATCCAGGTCGATCTGGGCAGTCTGCGCTGGAGCTGCGCCGGCCTGCAATGTATCCCGGTCGACGAGTGTGAGGGTTTCTTTGCCGGCGCCACGGCCAACTTCCGGTGTCTCAACATCCCGCCCTGTCCTACCCCCCCCGCGATGATGTGCCTGCCGGTCGCCGACTGGGCCGATATTGTTGCCTTCAACACGACCGGCGGCACGGCCTGTACGTGCGACGGACCGAATTGCGTTCACGGAACGGGAACTCCCGATGGCACGGGCTTGATGCATGTGGGCGACGTCTGTAAATGCTTCTTCCCCGCCCCGGCGCCGTTTCATTCCCTCGCCGATACCGTGGTGCTCTTCAACGCCACCGACGTGCTGGAACCCGGCGCGGCGGTCGACCTGATCGCACAAGTGCCGGCCGCGATGATCCTGGGCCGAGGAGATACGCGAACGGACGTCGAACTGCTCACGGCCACCATTGCGATTCAGATCAGCCCAGACATCGACGAGTATCAAACTTCCACGTTCGAGGTTATCGGCGGCGGCGGGCAGTTCGCCCCCTTCGAGTTCGAGGGCATTCCAGTCCCGCTCTCTGATTTCGTGATCGAACAGGGCAGCGGCACGATTTACTGGCCCGTCGGCCAGTTCATGACCGAGTTGCACGTCCGCGTCAGCGCCCCAGGGTTTGAGGACGTCACGGCCACGGCGGCCGGCTCCGGCATGGCCGATTTCGCTCTGAACACCGTTGAAATGCAGTTCGACGCGATGGGTTTCCAATACGGGCTCATTCCCACGGTCTCGCAAGCAGGTCTGATCGTCATGACAATGCTGCTTTTGACGGCCGGTACGATCGTTTACGCCCGTCGGCGTCACCGCAGCAGCGCTAGGCCCGGCATTTATGCCGGGTAAACGAGTATTATTCCCCCTCCTTTCCACCGCCGCCTTCGGCGGCGGTGGAAAGGAGGGGATTCTGACTCCGACCTTTCAACCCGGCATAAATGCCGGGCCTAGCGCGGCTCGGCGTCCGTCTCGTCCTCCTCCGCGTCCTCCTCGTCACCCATATAGCCCAGGCTACGCAGCTTCTCGACCAGCTTCTCCTCCACCGGCGCCCAGCCTTCGGTAACCTCCGGCCTGATAGTCTGATTGGTCTCGATCATCTCGTTCAGTGATTGGAGCAGTGTCGCCACCGTCTCCGGCTGCTGGGCGGCCAGATCGCACCTCTCGCCGGGGTCCGGGAGCAGATCGAAAAGCTGCGGCGCTTTGGCACGTCTGGAACCCGCGGCGCTGCATAGTTGCCGCCCCAATACCCGCTGCCCGATCAGCTTCATCCGGTCCACGTAGATCGCGTACTGCAAATGCGACTTGTTGGCTTCGGCGAAACGCCTCAGCGGCCCCGTCGGCAGACTGCCGGAGAGGTGAGAAACCAACGAGACGCCCTGGTAATCGCCGCCGGCTGGCAGGCGCAGTTGCTCACTCAGCGTCGGCAGCACGTCGACCAGGCCGGCAATCCGGTCCACGCGCAAGCCCGGCGGTAAGACCCGCGGCCAGCGCAGGATCAGCGGGACGTGCAGATCGGTCTGATGCAACGAGTACCCGTGATCCCAGAAATCATGCTCGCCCAGCGCTTCACCGTGATCGGCCATCACGATGACATACGCGTCGTCCCACAAGCCCTGCTCCTTCAAGCCCTCCACCAGTTGGACCAGGTAGAAATCCATTTCCGCCACGCCGGCTTCATACCGCGCCACCCAATATTCACGATAATGTTTCAGCTCGTGGAAACGCTTGGTGTCTACGTCGCGAGTCGGCGGATGTTTGCGATATAGCTCCCGCAGCTTCGCCCGCTGCTCGTCGGTGAGTGATTTCTGATCCAACTTCCCCTCGATCCGCTCGATTGGGTTCTGACGCTCAGACGCCGTGCCGCCGGCCTCGCCCGCCGGGGGGTGATAAAGATACAGCCCCCTCAGCGCCTTGCCTTGCTTGTCTGTCAGCCGGTGCTTGTTCGGCTCCTTTTGCACCCGTGCCATCAGCGGGTCCATGAAGCGCTGGGCGGCGTTGTAGGGGCCGTGCACGTCCATGTAGTGCAGGTACAGGAACAACGGCTTATCCGGCTCACGGTGCTCGGCGAGCCAGGCGAAGGCCGCGTTGTTCACTTTCTCGCCGCGGACCGTATTGGCGGCAAAGCTGGCATCGACATGGTCGAAGCCCTGCGCCATGCCGGCCCCCTTCTGAATGAAGTTGTTCGCGGAGATAGCGGCGGTCTGATACCCGTTGGCCTTCAGGACTTCGGCCAGTGTCGTGAACTGCACGCTCAGCGTTGCCTGGGCGGCGGTCGCCCCCTTTCCGCCGGTTTTGTTGACCCGATAACCGCTGGCTTTGTGCACGCCGGGATAATATGCAGTGAAGAGTGACGCGACCGACGGGATGGTCCACGGCGCGGGCGCCACGCAGTACTCGAAGGTCACGCCCTCGGCCGCGATCGCATCAATCGTCGGCGAGAGCTCCCCGGGGTGGCCGTGGACACCCAGCCGATCGGCCCGCAGCGCGTCCACGAGAATGATGATAATGTTGGGCTTGGCGGCACCCTCGGGCAGCACGCCGACTTTGACCGGCTTCGCTTCCCGCGAATTCTCCCCCCGCTCGCAGCCGGGGAGTCCCAAACCGATCACGATGGTTAGACCAAGCACAAATGAGCGTGAGAAAACAAACCGCATCGCTTACCTTTCAAAAAGTCCAACCGCTATGGTAAAAGGAAAAGCGAATCAGGCAAAATCCGGGAACCGGAACCTTTTCTTATCGTCTAAAATAACATGGGCGTAGCTTCGAAGTGTACGTCGCGAGGAGTTGTTGTGCGCTGTATACCTGCTATTACCTTATCGCTTGCGAGCCTGGTATTGCTCACGTCGGCCGCCGCCGCCCGGGCGGACATCTTTCACCTCCGCAGCGGCGGAACCGTTAACGGACAGTTGTTGGAGATCGCCGACGAGCAGTACAAAATCCGCACGGTGGTCGGGATTGTCCACCTGCCGATCACATCCGTTGAGCGGATCGAGGAAGCAGAGTCCCCATTTGCCGAGTATGAGCGACGCGCGAGAGAAGCCGCTGACACACCCGAAGAACAGACCGCCCTGGCAGCGTGGTGTGAGAAGCAGGATTTGCAGGCTGAGCGGCGGAGGCATCTTCGATACGCCATCGAACTGGATCCAGATTACGCCCCCGCACGCCAAGCGCTGGGTTACGAGCGCGTGGATGACACATGGGTCGACAGCCGACATTTGCGGGATCGACAGCACAAGACCAGCAGTGAGAGAGGCAAGCGGGCGGACCACAAGGCGGAGAAGCTCGCTGAGGCCACACGTCGGCAGTGGTACCTTCATATTCGTGCCGTGAAGCAGACATTCCTTGACAGTAGCCGAACGGATCGGATGGAGGAGGGCCGCGCGCGAATCCGACGAATCAACGATCCCCTGGCAATCGAGCCGCTGACAGACCTCCTCGGTCACGGCACCATCAAGGATCGCGAACTCCTGGTCGAGATGCTCAGCGGTTTCGATGAGGATGCAGCCACGATGAACCTGACCATCCTCGCCCTGCTGGACAGCTCCAACACGATCCGTCGACGCGTAGTGGTTGAACTGGTGCGGCGGAACGATCCACGGGTTGAAACACAATTCTGGAAAGCCCTGCACTCCGACAACAATCTCATTCTGGCGCGAGCCGCCTACGCTCTCGGGCAGCTCAACTCCAAAGCTGTTGTCCCGGACCTGATTGATCTGCTCAGGGCCCAGGAAATGCGCTGGGTCGAAATACCGGTCCGTCTTTACTTCCAGGTGATGACTAATGAGTTCAGGATCAATGTAAGGCCGAGGGGCAACCACTCGGTTTCAATGCCGCCGACGACGATAAACGGCAAGCCTATTATCGGCGCCTGGTATTGGGAGCTCGCCAACGTCTGGCGGTACCGACATGTGACCGTGTATCGCACGGAAGTTCTGGAGGCGCTGCGGTGCATCACGGGGCAGGACTTCGGCTTCGAACGAGAAGAATGGCTCAATTGGTACCGCGACCATATCCCCAGTGAAGGATTGCAAGCGGAATCTGATCGATGCGATTCTTTCGGTGACGAGTGAAGTGTTTTGTGGATTTGGTTTTGCGTGCTGGCCGTCGACTGATTATAGACCATGGAGCGGGTTGCAATTCAATCCGCTGAAGTCTGCTCGTCGTAGTCACCTTTGGATGCACTCGCACTCTCGGAATAGGGGAGAGAGAGGAGGTCATCCGTTTTCTTTGGCGCAGACACCGCCTCGGATCACGTCCAGGGGACCACAACAATAGGGATTGATGGGGAACCAGGTGCTTTCCCCACCGTCTAAGATATTAAGATATAATGAGGTCAGCGGTAAGGAACATGTGGCGAGGAAATACTGTGCGCTGCACACATGTTGGATTTTTATCAATCCCCCTACCAGCCCACGGGACAAAGATTGGGCTTGCGCTTCTGCTACTTCTCACATTTGCTACCGCCCGGGCGGACATCTTTCACCTCCGCAGCGGCGGGACCGTTAACGGCCAGTTGTTGGAGATCGCCGACGAGCAGTACAAAATCCGCACGGTGGTCGGGATTGTCCGCCTGCCCGTCGCTGCCGTCGAGCGCGTGGAGGAGGCTCAGACGCCGTTCGAGGAGTATGAGCAGCGGGTCCGGCAGGTCGCCGACACACCCGAGGACCAGACGGCCCTGGCAGTTTGGTGCCGCGATCAGGGCTTGCGAGCAGAGGCCCGGCGGCATTTCCAACGGGCCATAGAGCTTCACCCGGACTATGAGCCCGCCCATCAGGGCCTGGGCCACGTCCGCGTCGGCGATATGTGGGTCGATGGCCGCACGGTGGTCAAGCGCAGGGTGGAAACCCGAGCGGCGGATCAGCCCAAGGAAGAAGACGCCGAGCGCTTGGCCCGGGCCATCCAGGGTCAGTGGTACCGGCACATCCGCGCGGTCAAAAGGTCGCTGCTGGACAGCAGCCGCGAGACACTCGTGAAAAAGGGCCGGGAGCGGTTACTGAAGATCAAAGACCCGCTCGCGATTCTGCCTCTGGCCCAAGTGCTCAGTCGTGGCGATGTCGACCAGCGGATGTTGCTGGTCGAGGCCCTCAGTGTCTTTCCCGAGGACGAGGCCACGATGAACCTGGCGATGATTGCCCTGGTTGACGCAGAGGAGCAGATCCGTCGGCGTGCGCTCTCCCAGCTCATTCGCCGCCAGGATCCGCGTGTCATCGCCCAGTACCGTGAGGCGTTACGGGTCGGGAATGCCGTCATCCAGAGCCGGGCGGCGTACAACCTGGGGGAGTTAAAGGCGTCGGAAGCGATCCCGGACTTGATGGATGTCTTGACCGTGGAGGAGACCAAGTGGGTCCAGGTACCGGTGCGCACGTATTTCCGTCTTTGGCCGCGGGTGTTCTCCAGGTCAACCGTGCTGACCATCGGCAAGCGGCCCGCCGCTATCCATCAGCCGGAAATCGGCGTGTGGAGCCTGGCGAACGATGTCAGGAACGAATGGCGGTACCGGCCGGTAACAGTTTACCGGACTGAAGTGTTGGAGGCCCTTCGGCGTATCACCGGTCAAAACTTCGGCTTTGATCGAGCCGATTGGCAGCAATGGTATGAGGAGCACAAACAATGAGCCGACTAAGCGCGATTCTCCTGGCAGCCGCGATAGTGGCGGCGGCCTGTGCGGGCGAGAACACAGACGACCAGCAACTGATCATAGAGGCGGCGGCGCAGCGCTCGACGACACAGTCCGGGCAGCAGGCCGACCCGCCGCAAAACACGGCGGAACCGGAGGCGGAAGATCTCTCTCAGGCCGAGCGCGCGGCCCGGACCGAGGCCAACATGGCGCTGGCCAAGCTCGAGTTGATCATGGGCCGCAAGGCCTTGCGGGACGGTAAATTCGTGGAAGCCGCTCGCCGGGCTTCCCGCACCCGGGTCCTGCTCCGCCAGCTCCCGCCAAACGTCGATGTCAGCGAGTACGAGCTGCAAGCCGAGGGCATACTAACCCGGGCGGCCCAGGCCGGCGTAAACGTCGAGATGGTGGCGCGGGACGCGGCCGAAGAGGCTCCCTTGCTGGAAGGGGACGACGATCTTGATCGCCGTGTGCAGGCCGGGGTTAAGATTGCCGGACAGTACAGCGGGTCCTCGCGCCCGGACATCGACACCAGCGGCGACGCGCGGGCCCTGCGGGAGCGCACCTTGCGCCGCCAGACGCCGGGCCGTTACGGCTATCGGCCGGGACGTGAGATCATCGACGTGCGGCCGATCGTTGACCGCGATATGCAACGCCTCGCCTATCAGGATGCCCTGCGGGCGGCGTACAAAGAGGACGAGGTGCGGATGTTGGTCGCGGCTGACGAGGCCCGCATCGTTCCCGAGCGCGAGATGACATATCCGAACGACTGGCCGGAACGCATGCGGCGAAGACAAAAGTATGCCGGCGGTCAGATCGCCCGGTCAGCCAGTTGGTACGACAAGGACGGCCGCGAATGGTACGTCGCGGTCTACGACATCCACGACCTGATCTTCGTGCCCCCGGACTTGACTCTGAGCGGTACGTTCGGCGTCTACGACACTTTCCGCGACGCGCTCGATCGAGACGCCTTGCGGCATCACAGTTTCATTTTCCGCGGCGGGGCGTACGACCTGGCGGCCGGGATTCCGTTGCTGCGTTATTTCGGCGGGATCAACCCCTGGGTGGCCCGCGAGGGCACCTTCGACCTCGAACGGCAACGGGAAATCGTGGAGATGATCAAGGCCTTCACCGGGGCCCGCGTCATCGACGAACCCGAGTTGCCCCCCGCTCCGGAACCGACCGAGTAGTGCTCTGTCACAACTCAATTGATGGGTTGGTGTGCCACTGCTCTTGAGCAGTGTTTTTAGCCGGTGACCGACGAGGCACTGCTCAAGAGCAGTGGCACACATTTCAATCAATACGCAACTCGTCAAATCA
>JAGMDK010000392.1 GCA_023128695.1 Phycisphaerae bacterium | reverse complement strand
GCCCGCCACGGACGGGCAGGGACGCCCACCCCACCGGCTTGAATAAGGTGCAATCTGAACGAATTACACCACTAGCTCAGCCCCCGTTGTTCGCGGCTTCGATCAGTTGCAAGCCGAGTCGTGGTGCCGCCAGCCGCCAGAATAACTGGCCGACCACGATCGCAAAAAACCCCGCGATCAGATCATCGGCGAGGATGCCCCAGCCCGCTCTCAAGCGCTCGGCCTGTCGTGCGGGGGGCGGCTTCAGCACGTCGAAGAGTCGGAACAGAAAGAACTGTCCCCCGACAACCCACGCCCAGGCCCACCAGCCGGCCTCAAGTCCGATCGGCAAGGCCAACAAGGCCACCCATTGACCGGCAAATTCGTCCAGAACGAACTGCCTGGGGTCTTTCCGGCCGAAGCGCTTGATCGCCCACGCGCCCCACCCGACCGAAATCCAGCTTGACAACAGAATCCCGGCCACGACGGCCACTTCCACCCACGCCCGGTGCGCCTCGGCCCAAGCGAGCGCGAACCACACCGGCATGAACAACACAACCGCGACCAGCGAGCCCCAAGTGCCCGGCGCGAGCGGAGCGAAACCGCTGCCGAGGACGGTGATGAAAACGGTCTTAACCCAGTCACCACTGCGGCTCAAGATTCGTCTCCCGGCGGTGAAGCGCCTGATTGCGCGGGAGTATCAGGCGGGGTTGTCGCTTCTTTCGGCGGAGATTGCTCCTCGGCCGGTTTCCCAGTCAACGCAGTGGGGGTGAGCAGAAAAGCACGGGCGCGATGAATGTACGAGAGCGCGGAAAGAACGGTGACGATCACCGTTACCCAGACGCAGGCGGTGCGCACCGGCTCCAGGGAATCGAGTTTCCACGCCAGTTGCCCGAGGATGAAGCAGACCGTGAAGGACTGCACGAACATCTTCAGTTTGCCGACCCAGGAAGCACCGAACTCCTGCCCCTCGGCCTCGGCGTGCGAGCGGACGGCTGAAACCAGCAACTCGCGGGTGAGGATGACCACGACCATCCAAGGCTGGACGTCAGTGATGTTGACGTTCTGTTCCGGGTCCCAGAAATGATGGCTGGCGAAGAGGACGAACGCGCCACAAACCATCACCTTGTCCACGACCGGGTCGAGGATGCGGCCGAACGAGGTCACGGAACTCATCATCCGGGCCAGCAGGCCGTCCAGAATGTCGGTCAGGGCGGCAACCAGGAAGATCCAGAAACAGACGTGCAGCAACCAGCGCTCGTCGTCAAGCTGTGTGGCGTCGAACAGGGAAAGCAGCGCGAAGAAGAGTATGGCCAGCCCCAGCCGGCCCAGCGTGATCTGATTGGGCAAATTGATCTTCATACGGATGGTAACGCGCCTCCAGCGCCGCGGGCAGTGTAGCGTGTGAGCGGCGTGGGCGAAAGCTGCCTTGAGGATCGGCCGCGCGCCGGAAAGACAACGGCAGCCCGGTGCCAGGAGCACGCCGGACTGCCGTTAGGCCAAATAGGCTCCCCCGGAAGCGGGGGTGTCACCTGAGAGGAGGGTTGCCAATCCTCTCCCGTATTATCGGATTGGCGTCGATGTTGCGCATAGCCTGTTTGAGGATATTTTTTCTCCGGATTACCGGGGGAAAATGGCTAACCCGGATTATTCATACCGCAGAGCACTTGGCGCGGCCTTCGGCCGCAACCAAAGAGGATTGCGGATTGCGGATTGCGGATTGAGGGTTGAGGATTGAGGTTGGGTGAAAAGCGCTTCGCCCTGGGCTTTATTCCGTCGTCCGCTCCGCATCAAATCAGATTCCGTTTCGACATGGTGTAAATCGCATATACAACATAACCTTTATATCATTTCTCTCTCTGCGGTCTCTGTGTGCTCCGCGGTGAATCATCCGGGCTAACCGAACCGCCGCGGCCAGGCGGCGTATTAAAAGGTGCACGTGGTGGAGCTTAAACGCGATGAGGAACTGCTGGCGGAGCACCTGGCCGGGAAGGTCGGCGTCTTCGACACCCTCGTCGCCCGGTATATGGACGGTTTGTATGGCTTCTTCAAACGCTTTGTTGGGAACGCGACCGCCGCCGATGATCTGGTCCAGGAAACTTTGCTCCAGGTTCACCTGGCGGCCGGTTCGTTCGACCCGTCCCGGAGTTTCAAGCCGTGGCTGTATACCATCGCGGCCAACAAGGGCCGAGATTACATGCGGGCCCGCGGCCGGCGGCCGATGCAGTCGCTCGACTCCGCCGGCGGTGACTCCGACGGGCCCTCGCCGGCCGCCCAGCTCGAAGGCGACGCTACTACCGCGACCGAACAGCTCGACTCGCGGGAACAAACTGAATTAGTGCGTAGGATGATTGCCCAAATGCCCGAACATCTCCGGTTGATTCTGATTCTCGGTTATTACCAGAAGTTGCCCTATGCCGAGATCGCCGAGATCCTGGGCATTCCGGTCGGGACGGTCAAATCGCGGCTGCACAGCGCGGTGAACCATTTCTCCCGCTTGTGGCTGGCTCACACGAACGCCTCGACGTCCGAGTAGTGTTTTGGAGGTACGTTGGATGTCCGCATCGCAGGAGCACGACTTCGACCCCCGCTTGCTGGACCTGCACCTTGGTCATCTTGCGACCGCCGAGCAGGCCGAGCTGCGTCGCCTCATAGCCGACGATCCGGCCCTCGCGGCCCAGGATGAAGCGTTGACGGCGGTGTTCCGGGCTTTGGCGTCTGCTCAAGAGGAGCGTGTTCCGGACGGTCTGACGGCCCGCGTCACGGCCCGCGTGCGGTCAGCCGGTCCGCCGCCGCGCGTCGTGCGACCCACCGACGACTTGACCGAGACCGTGGAGGGGACGCGAGAGCGTGTCATTCGTCTGGGCAACCTGCGCGACATCGTGGCCGTCGCCGCCCTGATCGTGTTGGCGATCGGCGTCGGCGTGCCCGGTCTGATGCACATGCGCGAGCGGAACCTGCGCATGGGCTGCTCGTGGAACCTGGCTCAATTGGGTCACGGCGTACAGCAGTACGCAACGACCTTTAACGCGAGCCTGCCCTTTGTCGGCTGGGGCGGGCAGAACTCCTGGCAACCCAGCAATGATCCGCGCCTCGTGACCATCCCCAACCGCCGACACATCTACCTGTTGCTCCAGCAGGCGTACGTGGTTGACCCGCGCCTGTTCGTCTGCCCGTCGCAGGGCGGCGTCCCGATGCCCATAGACGCGATCGAGCGCCACAACGACTTTATCGAGGGTCGCAACGTCAGCTACGCCTACCAGAACATGGCCGGCCTGCGCCCCTCGGCCAACGACAATCCCCGCTTACCAATTCTGGCCGACGAAAACCCCCTCTTCGACGACGGTCTCCCATTGTTCGACGCCCGGCGACTGAGCTGGGGCGAGCCCGCCCAGGCCAATTCCCGCGCCCACGGCGGAGCCGGTCAAAACCTCCTCACGCTCGACGGGAGCGTGATCTGGGTCAAGACCCCCTTCTCCGGCATCGACGGCGACAACATCTGGACCCTGATTGACGTCACCGAGTACACCGGCCGCGAAGGACCGGCGTCGCCGACCGATTCCCATCTGTTGAAGTAACCCGCCGTCCGACCACTCAAGCATCGGCGGATTTCCGCCGGATGCGAGGAATCAGCCGTGGTACCCGGCTTTGATACTCCGCGTACTCCTGACCGAAGCGAGCCAACAACTCACGCTCCTCCAACCTGATGATGACATACAGTAATGCATAGAGCAGGAGCGTTATGGCGTAAACCCCCACGTAGTTGATGACCAAAGCCATCCCCAGTGTGCCGACAACAACGCTGAGGTAGCGCGGATGGCGAACAACGCCGTAGATGCCGTCTTGCAGCAGCTTCCCGGGAGACGACTCGTCCGAGACCTCCGGCACCCCCACGAGGATGCGAACACTCAGTTGTCGGCGACAGCGAATGCTGATCAGAATCGCGACCCCGTACAAACACAGCCCGACGCCGACCAGGACCCAGTTTGTCCCAAGATCCAAGCCCATGAGCCGGCCACGGATCAGGTAAAGAAGCACGTCAAGCACCACCATCGCAGGGAACACGATCAGATATGTCTTGGCCGCGCCGAGCTTCCGCCAGCTTGTGGTAAAAGGGTGGATGACCAGCCAATAGATCAGCGCCGGCGGGAACAGGACCACCAGCAGGATGCCTACTACGTGGCGTGTGGTATCCATCGCTCCATCCGTGCCGGCGCTACGGAAGCACATATCGCTGGTGCGAGATTCCTATCTCGCACCGGCGTCGGGATAAAAACAGAACCCGAAGCGTAAGCGAGGGACAGAACACCGGCAATTCCCTCGCTTACGCTTCGGGTTCTGATCATGACGCACGATCGCGCACGGTTAAATAGTTGGTACCGTTGAGGCTACAGCTCCGGCCCGCCGTCGTAGCGGCCGTAGACCGTCTCCAGCGTATGCATCATCTCGCCCACCGTCGCCAGGGCTTCGGCGGCCTCGACCAGATGGGGCATGACGTTTTCGCCGTCGCGGGCGGCCTTGCCGAGACTATCGAGGGCCTGCCTGTGCCGTTGCTGGTCGCGGCGTTGCTTCATCTCCTTGAGCCGGGCGACCTGCTCCCGTTCAACCGACTCGTCGATCTTCAGGATCGGGATGCGCTCGAAATCGTGCTCGGCGTACTTGTTTACGCCGATCATGACCCGCTCGCCGCGGTCGAACTCGGCCCCGTATCTGTGCGATGAGTCGGCGATCGCGCGGCGGAAATAGCCCCGCTCGGTCGCCGGCAGCACCCCGCCGAGTTCGTTGTAAATGTGGTCGATGTACTCCAGCGCCTGTCGTTCGACCTCGCTGGTCAGGGCCTCGATGAAGTAGCTGCCGCCGAGCGGGTCGACCGTCCGAGCCACGCCGGTCTCGTCGGCGATGACCTGCTGGGTACGGAGGGCGATCTTGACGGCGTTCTCGGTCGGCAGCGCGAGCGTCTCGTCCATGCTGTTGGTGTGCAGGGACTGTGTGCCGCCGAGCACGGCCGCTAGGGCCTGGTACGCGACCCGCATGATATTGACCATCGGCTGCTGCTCGGTGAGCGAGACGCCGGCGGTTTGGCAGTGGCAGCGCAGCCACCAGCTTCGCTCGTTCTTGGCCCCGAAGCGGTCGCGCGTGATCCGGGCCCACATCCGCCGCGCGGCCCGCAGCTTGGCGATCTCCTCGAAGAACTCGTTGTGCACGTCCCAGAAGAAGCTCAGCCGCGGTAGGAAAGCGTCCAGGTCGAGCCCGCGTTTGACGGCCTCCTCGGTGTAGCACATCCCGTCGGCGATGGTGAACGCCAACTCCTGCGGGGCGGTCGCCCCAGCTTCGCGAATGTGGTACCCGCTGACGCTGACGGTGTTCCACTGCGGCATATGCTCGGTGCAGTACTCGATCGTATCGATGACCAGCTTGACGCTCGGCCCCGGCGGAAAGACGAACTCGTTCTGGGCGTGGAACTCCTTCAAGATGTCGTTCTGAAGCGTCCCGCGGAGCTGGTCAAGCGGCACGCTCTCTTCCCGCGCGACACAGATATAAAACGCGAGCAGGATCGCCGCCGGCGCGTTGATCGTCATGCTGGTGCTGACGTTGCCGAGGTCGATGCCGTCGAAGAGGATTTTCATGTCTTCGAGCGACGAGATGGCCACGCCGCACTTGCCGACTTCGCCCAAGGCGAGCGGGTCGTCGGAGTCGCGGCCCATGAGGGTGGGCAGGTCGAAGGCGGTGCTCAGCCCGGTCTGACCCTTTTCGAGCAAATATTTGAAACGCTCGTTGGTCTGGGCGGCGGAGCCCATGCCGGCGAACTGACGCATGGTCCAGACCCGCTTGCGGTACATATTGGGATGCATCCCGCGGGTGAACGGGAACTGCCCGGGCTCGCCGATGTCGTTGAGGAACTCAATGCCGCCGATGTCGTCGGGGCCGTAGACTCGCTTGATCGGAATCCCGGACATGGTGGTCGGATCGGAAGAAAGCGAACCACTGCCACTTGACTCCTGCTTCGCATCCTGTGGAACGACTTCAGTGCTCATGCAACCTCTCCAAGGGACGTGTTGCGCTACGTTTGCAATCGGCGACCGCCGGACCCGACGTGGACCGCCGTGCCGTTGACAGACCATCATTTTACACGATTGTAAGGATTTTCGCGGCCCGGATTGACATGAACTGGGTGATTTCCGGCGGGGGTGCGAATTTTCACGCGACGAAACCCGTCTGGGCTTGCCCAGCCGGTTGACAAATCGTTATTTTTTACTAAGAAATGCACATTCGTGTCGGCCGGCGCGTAAAAAACGCGCGGCAGACGCATTGTAAACTGACGTTCGGCGGTCGAGGTGTCTTCGTGCCTCGCCCCTGTATCCGGATGAGAGACGACGCCGTCGGGCGGCACGACAGCCCGCTACCCTCGGCGTCATAAGGAGCACGAGTAATGGCGAAGTACAAGATCGAAGTCGACCGCGACCTGTGCATCGGCGACGCCGCCTGCTGCGGCGAGGCGCCGAACACGTTTGAGATGGACGACGAGAACATCGCGGTCGTCACGGATGCCGACGGGCACACCGACGAAGAAATCCTACAAGCCGCCCAGGTCTGCCCGGTGGACGCCATCACCCTGACCGACACCGACACCGGCGAAAAGGTCTGGCCGGAAGAGTAACGCTGACCATACGGTTATTCTTTGTAACTTGCATTCCTGCTAGGCGGGGAGGGTTATTCTATATGCGCATTGATCGGGCGGGACACGTATCGGCGATTGACGGTTGACGATTGTAGATTGACGATTGGCAATTCCAGATTGCGGATCTCAGATTGTGGATCATTTGTTCTGTCCCCTTTCGATCCCCAATAGTCGATCCTCAATCAACAATCGTCAATCAACAATCGGATGTCGTTTATCCGCCGAACAGTTGTTCGGTCAGTTGCTTGAACATCTGCGGCCCTTTCTCCCAGAAAATCAGGGCCACGCCCATGAGAGCCTCACCGGCGATCACGCCGGAGGCGATCGGGAAGGTGAAGTCTTCCGATGCCTTGGGCCACTTCTTCTCGACAATGAGTCCGAGCACCGCGCCGGTGAAAAACAGCAGGCTGTAGTACCACGGGAACGTGAACGCCAGCCCCAACCCGGCCGCGGAGGGGACCCACGTCCGCCGCTTGGGGAAGATCTTCTCGAGCAGCGGCAGCAGAATGCCCACGCTGCCGCCGATGATGATCGCCCACACGATCGTGGGGTGCAGGGCACTGAAACCGTCGCTGAGCAGCTTGGCCACCGCGGCCCAGGATTGCGCGGCGGGGGCGGGGAACTGCGCGGTTCCAAGCGCGTCGGCGTTCGGCACAATCAGGCTGAAGGCCGTCACGGAAACCAGGGTACCCATGAAGATCCCGGCGAACTGGGCGATGAACTGCTTCCGCGGGTTGGCACCGAGCAGATAACCGCTCTTGAGATCGATCAGCAAGTCGCTAGCCGAATCCGCCGCCCCGGCCGTTATGCAGGCTGCCATCAGGTTGATGTTCATCTTTGTATTGGCGATTAACTGGCGCGGCGTGATAACGCCGTACATCAACTGCGTCACCTTGCCCATGGCCCCGACCGGCGTCGTGTCGGTTTCGCCGCAGACGCGGCAGGCGACGAGGGCGAGGAAAAATGAGAGCAGGATCGCCAGGATACTCAACCAGACGGGCATGCCGAAGCTGTAGTAAGCGAGGATGACGACGCCGGTCCCGCCGACCAACTGTCCGCCCAGGAACCACGATACAGGCGTCTCGATGTGCTGATGAGCGTTCTGCCGGCCGGACTTGCGGCGGGAGAACAGGGCACCCAAGCCGGACAAAGCCTGTACGATGCTACGCCATTGGAAAGCGAATGAGAACAGCCCGCTGGTGACCATGCAACTGGCCCCGCCCCAGAGACTCCATTTGACCAAGTCGCTGAAATTCGCCAGGGCCCGTTCCGCTCGACTACCGGCTACCAGGACGCTGAGCGTCTGCTGATATGCGGGATCGTCGCTGAGCTTGGAGAGCTTGCGTTCAAGTTCTTTCGAAATGGCGCCGGTTGCCAGCAATGCCCGCCGCCGCGCGTCATAACGAACCACGGCGGCCAACTCGGCCGGCATTTCGGCCGGCAGCGCGCGCCGCTGGGCGACCGTGAACAACGACCGCACGGCTTGTTGGAAGGGCTCCTCCGTGCTCAATTTCAACAACTCGTCCCGCTGAGGCTCACTCATCGGGCCGCGCCAGAGCAACACCGCCTTCACGCCGTCGTACTTGCACCAGCCTGACAAGGTCGGCGGGATTTTGACTTGCCGGGGTAGACTGGACAGTTCCGCGGCGGACCAGAGCGGCTCGACACTATCCAGGCGCGAGCGGGCATAGAGGTCCTCGACGGTCACCAGATAATCCTGATCCGTGCTCAACGACGTGAGCAAAGCGTACTGCTCCACGTCGATCAATTCGTCAGCCACCAAGCCTTGTTCGGGATCGAAATGCACAATACCATCGAGTTTGTCGGTGAAAGCGACGCCCGCGGGCAGTTCCCCGAGCGGTGCGGTTGCCTGGTGTTGCGAGCGAACATGCAGACGCGCGATGGCTACGGCGTAATCAGGATCGTCGCTCATGGCCAGCAGAGTATCACGCTGCTCGGCCGTCATGATCCCCCTCCAGTCCAGGCGGTTGGCGTAAGATACGTACTCAATCGTCTTCTTTAATTTCGGATCGTTGGCAAAATCGACTTCCGCCGGCAACGCGGGGATCGCTTCACTAATCTTCAAGGGGATGATGTCGCGTTCCAGCGCCCAGGGCGTGAGAAAAACCCAGCATATAATGCCGCCCAGCAACATGCTCGCGCAAACGCGGATGCCCGTGATCGCGCCGGCGGCGAGAAACATCGGCTCCCAGGAGAAGCCAACCGTATGCCCCACGCGGGCCTTGCCGAACACCGCCAGGCTGGCTTTGGACATATAACTGCTGATCTCAAACTTAGCCCACGCCGCGTAGAGCAGGTGCAAGCCCGACGTCCAGAAGGCACTCAGGGCGGACAACACTCCGGCGATGCCGAGGGCCTTGGCTGACACTATCCCTTTGCCGCCGGTGGTGTGCAGGGCGTTCAGCGTTTCGGCGGCGGCAATCCCGCTCGGGAAACGCAGTTGCTCGATATTAATCATCTGGCGTTTCATCGGGATGGCCATCGAGACCCCGAGAATCGCCAAAAAGAAAACCCACGCCATGAGTGTCAGCAAGGGGATCGTATCATTATTGACCAGGATGAAGGCGGCGATGGCTGAGACGAGTGTGCCGCCGGTGGAGTAGCCCGCCGCGCTGGCGGTGGATTGCATGCAATTATTTTCGAGGACGGTCATCCTGGTCTTGACCAGCCCGATTTTGTGAAACGTCATCCAAATGGCGTAGGAGAGGATGCAGGCGGTGATGGCGACGCCGAAGCCCCAGCCGCTTTTCAGCCCGATGTAGATGTTGGTCAGTGAGAGGACCCCGCCGAGGACCGAGCCCATGATGACGGCCCGCCAGGTGAGCTGCCACATGCTGTCGCCGCGCCCTTTATAGCACTGCTCGAACCACTGCCGCTCGATCTCCTCCGGCGTGCCCTTGAAGCCGGCGATCGGAATGTGGTACACGTCGTTGCCGCCCTCTGCATCGGAGGCCGGCGGTCTCGTCGCTTCGTCGGGGGGGCGTTCATCCGGGGCAGGGTGGTCTGTTGACGTCGCCATGCGGCTATATTACTCCTTCCATCGTGCGGGCTCTGAGGAAGCGCACGCAAGAATACGCCTCACGCATATTAAAGGAGCATTCTGCTCATTCCGCGGCCCGCGTGCAAGCGGCGGCGGGTAATGTCAGCGTCCCCGGGGCCGCGCTGGAGGCTGTGTGGACGGCGGCGTGGCCAGCGGATAGCGGCGTACTCCAGCGCAGATAAAAGTGGTACCCGGCCCGCGCCGTGCCGAAGGTCAGGAAGCCTGCAATCAGAAGGCCGTATAACCCGTTGACGAGGCGCGGGTGCCGCCCCACCCAACGAAAGAACCGCCGCCGGGCTGAGATGGGCAGAAGGGCGACCACGACGATGCCGGCGAAAATGGGCAGCAGAATCGGCCCGCAGGGGTGTTGTTTCCAGGCTGTCGCGAAGTCTCCCCGGACCGAGGAGCTCAAGCTGCGCGAGAGCCCGCAACCCGGACACGGCATACCCGTCGCGTGCTTCATCCAGCACACCGGCACACCCAGCCCCCGCGGCGGATGAAGCACCGCCAGCAGCAGCACGGTCGCGGCGACGATTACGCTCTTACGGCCGAAGAACCGATCGTAGAGCCTTCGTCGTAAGCGGCGGTCGGGCATCGTGAACGGCTCCCCGTTCATGCTCGTGCTCCCTCACACGTCAATTGAGGAGTGGGTGGGCCATCGCTTTAGCGGTGGGGGACACGAATTCATTAGAGTGCGGGCATGCCCTTATAGAGCACCAAAAAACTAAGGACAGATGCCAGCAGAGAAACCCCGAACGAGCCCTGCAAATACGGGTTTCCGCTCTTGCCGTACACATAATACAATACGTAAAAGGGAATACATAAACTCAGGAATCCGGTACCGATACTCTCGCGAAAAGCCGAGACGAGCGTCCAGATGACTACCCCCCAGCTATAGATGGAAACGACGAAGAGATAGATTGGGCTGAATACTTCGCTCACGTACGTTAGCCCGAAAAGACCTAGACAAGCTACAAGTTGCAGCACACCCAAGATGCCCGGGCTCGCCAGCTTTCCGGTCAGCCCACCCATTGCTATTCCACCCGCTTTGCGTTTCACCGGCGTGGCGGGAGCGGGCGCCGCGCTGACCGTCGTCCCGGTTTTGATGTTATAGCCGCAGGCCTTACATAGCACCGCCTTTAGTTGCATGTTCGCGCCGCAACGTGGACATGTGTGTGCGGTTTCGACCGCGGAGCCGGTGGTCTCCAGGTCCGCCAGGCTGGTCAGCATGTCGTCCGCCGGCGGGGCGGCTTTGGGCTTGCGAGCCACCGGAGCTTTCTTCTTGGGCTTCGGGGCAGCCTTCACAACCGGCGTGGCGGCACTTTGTTGAGCAGCTTTGGCGCGGGCTTGCTGGACCGCCTTCTCGTAGCACTCGCGACAGAAATAGCGCCCCCGGCGATCCTTGGTCCTGGGTTTGAGCGAGCAGTCTTCACCGCAAACGACACAGATTCTCACCCCAGCCCCGGCAGACAACGTCATTGCCCCACCTCCGAACAGAACGTTCCCAAATGCACCTCGTCTCGACTTTGAAAATCCTTGACACTAATCTTAGATTGCCGCTCGGACCGGTACAAGGAAAAACTCCGTGAGCAGACGTACGATATTCTCGGATAATATCGCCGTCGGTTAGTGCTCTGTCAGCGTTGCGTTGATGGGTGGCACGGCCGTGTCGGCCGTGAATATCTGCGACCTGTACACGGCTGACACAGCCGTGCCACCCATCGAAAATGTAGCGTCCGGGCTCTGTCCCGGACGTAGAATACGGAGAAAACCTCTCCCGCAACGACGTCCGGGACAGAGCCCGGACGCTACACGACTTTTGCGGCAGACTGTCAAGTGATTGGTCGCGCATCGAAATTGATTCTTGCTTTTCTGATAGCACCGGCTTGGCTGGCGGGCTGTGTGGCCGGTCTCGCCTGGTCACTGGGCGACGATGAGCTGCTCTTTAACAAGGGTGGTACGCCCACCGCGATTGAAACCGTAGCTGAGCCCGCCTTCGACAGCAAACCAGTATTCGACACGATCGCCGGCAAGATCGGCAGCCATGCCCCGACGCTGACGGCGTTCGCGGACGGCGAACTGCTCGCCGCGTGGTATTCGTACGACGGCCCCGGCGAACTCGACGGGGCGGCGATCCACACCGCTCGTCACCTGCCCGGCCGTGAGTCCTGGGAGCCGCCCGAGGTGCTTATCGATCGTCCCCAGGCCGCCGGCAACCCCGTGCTATACAGCGCGGAGGACGCGGTTTGGCTGTTTCACGCCGTTGTGGCCGGTGACGGATGGAGCAGCGCCCGCATCGAAGTGCAGCGCTCCAGCGACCGCGGCCGAACCTGGTCGTCGCCGCGCGTGATCGAAGGGCCGCTCGGATCGAACGTACGCTTCCCGCCGGTGCCGACGGCGGACGGAACGTTGTTGCTGCCGGCTTATGACGACCTGTTTCAACGCGCGCTGTTCTTCGCCTCGACCGATGGCGAGAACTGGACCTGTCGTTCCGCCTTGCCGCTCAATCTCCTGTTCCCGAACCTGCAACCTTCGGTCGTGGTGCTTGATGACGGCCGGTTGCTCGCCGTGATGCGTAATGGCGGGGGGGGCTGGCTGTGGGTCAGTGCGTCGGATGATGGCGGACGAAGCTGGACTGTACCGCTGGATAGCGGTTTTCCCAACCCCGCCAGTCCCGCTGCATTACTGCGTCTGGCAGACGGCAGCCTGATCCTGATCTACAACGACAGCAACACCGCCCGTCGGCCGCTGTCGATCACCATCTCAGCCGACGAGGGCGTCACTTGGCATCCGCCGCGGGTGTTGGTGGATGGTGACGGGGCGTATGCCTACCCGACGGCGGTCCAGTCGCCGGACGGGTTAATCCACGTCGTTTATTCGCACAACCGGGAACGGATTCAGCATCTTATTCTGAACGTGGCCTGGATCGTGGCAGGTTCCCCACCCGCGCGCTAGCAGTCTGTCGGACTT
>JAGMDK010000391.1 GCA_023128695.1 Phycisphaerae bacterium | reverse complement strand
AAGCGATGCGAGACAGAGCACTAGCCGCTCGAGAGAGCATATTTCAGCCAGCGGCTGCATTACAAACGAGCGCTGCCACATACACGGGTGCGGCACGCACAGATCGGGCTCGTCGATCACCCGGTCACGGTATAGGAGCAGGTCGAGATCGAGCGTTCGCGGGCCGTTGGGCACGGTGCGCCGCCGACCATGCCGGTCCTCGATCTCGAACAGCCGCTCAAGCAGGGCCCGCGGACCCAATTCGGTCGCCAATTCGGCCACGGCGTTGAGATACTTTGGCTGGCCGGGGGGGCCGCCGACCGGATCGGTTTCGTGGAGCGTGGAGCAGGCCAGGACCTGGATGTCACCCGGCTCCGCGAGTTCGCGCAGGGCATGGCGGATGTGTTGTTCGCGGTCGCCGAGGTTTGACCCCAGCCCGATATACACGCCACCCGGCTTTACCATTCCAGGGCTCGCATCCGCTCGACGGCCGCCCGAATCCGCTCGGTTGGCACACTGACCGAGAAACGCACATAACCTTCGCCGGCCCGGCCGAAGCCGCCCCCGGGAACGCCGACCACGTTGACTTCTTCCAGCAGGCGGTTGCACACGGTTATGGAATCAAGCCCCTCCGGCACGCCCGCCCAGACATAGAAGGTCGCCTCCGGCGGCGTGGCCTGGAAGCCCAGGGTCCGCAGTCCTTCGCAGAGCAGTTCCGCCCGCTGCCGGTACATTTTCCGTGTTTCAGCGATCTCCGGTCGGTCGAGGCCGGCGTAGGCCTCCCAGGCCGCCTCCTGCACGGCCCCAAACACCCCGCTGTCCAGATTCGACTTGACCCGCGCCAAGGCGGCAATAACAGCGGCGTTTCCCGCCGCAAACCCGATCCGCCACCCGGTCATGTTGAACGTCTTGGAGGCCGAGTGAAATTCGATCGCCACCTCCCGGGCCTCGGGCACCTGGAGGATGCTCGGCGGCCGCTCCGAGGTGAAGTACATCTCGTTGTAGGCCGCGTCGTGTGCCAGCAGCAGGTCGTGCTCCCGCGCGAACGCGACCGCCCGGCGAAAGACATCCAGAGTAGCGGTCGCCCCGGTCGGATTATTCGGATAATTCAAGTACATCAAGACCGCCTGGTGAGCGATCTCGGCCGGAATGGCGTCGAAGTCCGGCAACCAACCTCCCGCCGCACTCAGCTCAAGTGCGTACGGCTCACCGCCGGCGAAGACCGCCGCGGCGTGGTAGGCGGGATACCCCGGGGCCGGAATCAGCACCGTCCGGCCGGGATTGACCACGGCGAGCGGGAGGTGCCCGATACCCTCCTTGCTGCCGATCAGAGCCAGCAGTTCCCGCTGTGGGTCCAGTTCGACGCCGTAGCGTTGCTGGAAAAATGTAGTGATTTGCCGCCGAAACTCGGGCAAGCCGCCGCCGAGTGGGTAGCGGTGTCGCTCTGGTTTCCGGAGTGCCCGTTCCATCGCCTGGATGATGAAGGGGTAGGTCGGCTGGTCGGGGTCGCCGACGCCGAAGTCAATCACGTCGCGGCCGGCACTCAGAGCGGCGCGCTTCTTGCGATCGATTTCCGCGAAAAGATAGGGGGGTAAAGCGTTGAGCCGTTCGGTCTGGGTGAAGGCCATTTTGAACCACCGTTTAATGCCGCCGCCCCCGCGATTCCTTTCGGTGCGAGAGTCTAGGGCGTCGGAAACCCGGGGACAAGCGGAAGAATGTAGGTCGGGTCATCGACCCGACGTGTGTTCGATTCCCAGTGCGTCGGGTCGATGACCCGACCTACTCGGCTGAAGAGCCGCGGGCTTTAGCCCGCGCGGACTGAAGTCCTCGGCTCGTCGTACGACCGGTACGGAGCCCGGCCGCTACATGACTTTTGTATCCAATCGTCAATCCGCAATCCGCAATCGAGATGCGGAGCCCGGCCGCTACATTTGTCGGCGTATTACGGACAGGTTGTATTCATAATTGCCACGAATGGGTCGATATCCCGCCACGAAACGGTGCCGTCGGCATTCACGTCGTTATTCTCGAACGGGCAGCCAGGTGTGCCGGGCAGAAACATGGCTTCCCAGGCGGTCACATTATCATTCATCGCGGCCACGAAGAAGTCGATGTCGCGCCAACTCACCGCGCCGTCGCAGTTGCTGTCGCCGGGGCAGCCGGTCGGCGTGACGTACTTCAGCCCAAGACTGTGGATGTAGCCCGCCGCGACGGCCACGAAGTCCGTGTTCGGGGCCGGTACGTCGCATTGGCCAGCCCCGTTGTATCCCCACGCCACGATTGAGCCATCGGCCTTCAGCCCGAGACTGTAGTACCCGCTACCCGCGACGGCCACGAAGTCCGTGTTCGGGGACGGCACGTCGCATTGACCATCGTCGTTATGTCCCCATGCCACGATCGAGCCATCGGCCTTCAACCCGAGATTGTGGTACCAGCCCGCCGCGATGGCCACGAAGTCCGTGTTTGGCGCCGGCACGTTGCATTGGCCAACGCCGTTGGCCCCCCAAGCTACGATCGAGCCGTCGTCCTTCAGCCCGAGACTATGGATACGGCCCCCTGCGGCGGCTACGAAGTCCGTGTTCGGGGACGGCACGTCGCACTGGCTCTCGTAGTCTCGTCCCCAAGCCATGATCGAGCCGTCGGCCTTCAGCCCGAGACTGTGGTGCCAGCCCCCCGCGACGTCCACGAAGTTCGTGTTCGGGGTCGGTACGTTGCATTGGCCGTTGTCGTTCCATCCCCACGCCACAATAGTGTCGTCGGCCTTCAGGCCGAGACTGTGTTCGTAGCCCAGCGCGACAGCCACGAAGTTCGTGTTCGGAGCCGGCACGTCGCATTGGCCACGGTCGTTCCATCCCCACGCCACGATCGTGCCTTCGGCCTTCAGACCAAGACTGTGATGTCCGCCACCCGCAATGGCCACGAAGTCCGTGTTAGGGGGCGGTATATTGCATTGGCCGTAGTTATTGTAGCCCCAAGCCATGATCGAGCCGTCAGCTTTCAGTCCGAGACTGTGGAAATTGCCCGCCGCGACAGCCACGAAGTCCGTGTTCGGGGCAGGCACATTACATTGGCCATAGTCGTTCCATCCCCACGCCACGATCGTGCCGTCGGCCTTCAGGCCGAGACTGTGATCGTAGCCCAGCGCGACGGCCACGAAGTCCGTGTTCGGGGCCGGTACATCACATTGGCCCTCGACATTGCGTCCCCAGGCCACGATCGAGCCGTCGGTCTTCAGGCCGAGACTGTGATGTCCGCCCCCCGCGACGGCCACGAAGTCCGTGTTCGGGGCCAGCACGTTGCATTGGCCATGTTGGTTGGCTCCCCAGGCCACGATCGAGCCATCGGCCTTCAACCCGAGATTGTGGTACCAGCCCGCCGCGACGGCCACGAAG